>JANYAB010000425.1 GCA_025355225.1 Bacteroidota bacterium | reverse complement strand
GGCATCTATAACATCGATCTCGTTTTTTTCGGAATTGTTTACATATATCTTTCCTGCGCCATCGCTTACTGCCGTTTCGGGCCACCCCGTTAGCTGTATGGTAGCAACCGCTTTGTCGGTGACAGGGTCAATTACAGTCATGTTTTTACTCCTGCCATTGCAGGTTATCACTTTATTAGAAAAATCATCATAAAAAATGCCATCGGCAAATTTGCCTGTTGGCACATATGCCAGCATTTGGTTTGTTTTCAGGTCAAATACCAGCACACTATCGAGGCTTCCGTTAGATATGTAACCTTTGCCTAACGCCTGCACTAAGGCAATACCGTGCACGTCCTTCGTCGTAGTGATAACGCCAATTGAATCGCCCGTGGTTTTGTTTAAAACATTAACCTGCGACCCATGTGATAAATATAAATTATCGGATGTACTGTCAACCGTAAGGTAGTCATATCCGCCGTTGCTTTTAATGTGAAATGTTTTAGCAATGTGATAGCCCGGTTTGTGTTGTGCCAAAACCGACAAAGCCGCTATAAAAAACAGCGCAATTAATACTGATAACTTTTTGATGAAATTCATATAATTGTAAATTCTAAATGATAAAAACTAAACTCTAAACTCTAAACTCTAAATACTAAATTCCAATCTTTCGGACTTTCCGGCTTCTCCAAAGGAGTCCTTTCGGACCGGTCTTCCGGACTTTCTTAAATCCATTTACCCAAAAACTGACCGAATGCTTCCTTATACTGGTCGCCAACGGCGATATTCAATTTGCCTATTTGTAACGAGTTTTTTGTCATCGTTGTGATCTTATCCAGCGCTACGATGAATGAACGGTGTACACGCATAAAGCGCTTGGCAGGTAATTTCTCTTCAAGAGCTTTCAGGCTCGTTAAGGATAATACCGCTTTTTCCACTCCTTTTAAATGAACTTTAACATAATCCTTCAATCCCTCTATGTACAAAATATCATCAAGAGCAATACGCACCAACTGGTACTCTACCTTCAAAAACAAATAATTATCATCAGCGTGTTCAATTTCAGCAATAGCCGGTGCAGGGGCAGCCGGTTTATTGATCAATTGAGCATAATTTAAGGCCTTTTGTGCGGTGCGTAAAAATTCCTCGTAATTAAAAGGTTTCAATAAGTAATCAAGAGCATCAACTTTGTAGCCTTCCAATGCAAATTGATTATAGGCGGTTGTAAAAATAATACGGGGTTTATCTGCTCCTTTGTCCAGCACACGGGCAAGCTCAATTCCGTTGAGGTCGGGCATTTGTATATCTAAAAAAATCAGGTCGATCTTCTGGGAGTGTATGGCCCTTAAAGCCTCAACTGCACCGGCAAACCGGCCCACCAGGTTTAAAAATGGAGTTTGTTCAATAAACTTACAAACCAGGCCAAGTGCCAGGGGCTCGTCGTCAACAGCGATGCAATTTAAGGTCATGATAGGTCGAGAGTTAGATGAACAGTATATTCGTTATCGGCATTTAATTCGGTGACATCTAATTTATATTTACCGGGGTAAAGCAAATCGAGCCTGCGCCTGGTATTTACCAGGCCAATACCGCTATTTGTATCTAAGCTAATGCTATTATCATTAATTATGGAATTTTTTACCGTTAAATCTAATAGTTTATCCCTTTGCTCAACGGTAATGTAAATGTGGCTTTGCACGGTGGCGCTCACGCCATGTTTAAATGCGTTCTCTACAAAAGGCAAAAATATCATGGGCGCTAATGGCATATCTTTTAAACTGACAGGCGAATCGAAAATGACCTTTACCACATCCGTAAGGCGCAATTGCATCAGGCTGATATAATCCTTTACAAAGGCTATTTCCTGGCTAAGCATAGTTTGACCCTGCTGGGTATCATAAAGCAGGTAGCGCATCATCCTTGATAACTGGTGAATAGCTTTTCCGGCAATATCAGCGTCAACCTGGGTAAGAGCGTAAATATTATTCAGGGTATTGAAAAAAAAGTGTGGGTTGATCTGCGCTTTAAGAAACGAAAGTTCGGAAGTTACTTTATCCTGTTCCAATTCCTGGCGCTCCTGCTGGTCCTTTTGCCATTTTTGGACGGCTGTAATACTGGTACTTACACCTAAAACCAATGCGATGATCGCAACCAGGGCCACGTCCCAGCCATGGTCTCTGCCCGTGCGGTGTTTGGGCGGGCCGCTTTTATCAAACGCGGCCTCCATTAATTGATGGATATTTAACCACTGGTCGGCATAAATATTTAATAGTACAATAGCTGCGGCAATACTGATAACAATGATAAAATAAACGCCCGTATTATTTTTCAACAAAAACTTTGGAACAAGTACAAATGAGTTCAAATAATAAGCAATTACCAGTAAGCCTAAAATGATACCTTGCTTTATCCATAGTTGATAAGGCACAATAATATTATAGGTCAAAGGGGGGAGAAAATAGATCATGCCAAATACTCCCCATATCAAAATATGGATCAATATGGAGATCAGCCTGCTCTTGGACTTTGGGATTATCATTACAGCGTTAGTTTGCAATCAGTTAATAAAAATAAACATTAAGTAACGGCAATATTACAAATCAATAAAATAGCATTCAATCAAAACCGCCCGGCAGGTAGTATTCGCCGACCAATAACCTATTATTATCTTTAAACAGGTTCTTAGTACCCGGTAGTTTTTAAGGAAGGAATTTATAGGGTAAAAAGGCGCCTCTGTCTATGCATATCAGCCCCCTGTCTATTCTATTTTTTAATAAATCAATTATATGGTTCTTTTGGGCCATAATAATTGATATAATATGAAACTCAGATACTTTTTAGCAGTTGCCGCCTTTATTATAAATATACAGGCCTACGCACAAGCCGGCCGGCAGGTAAGCGGTGTAGTAAAAGATTCGACGGGAATAACTCTTCCCGGCTCAACTATTAAATTACTTACCGGAAAGGACAGCCTCACCACGGCCACCGATGCCAATGGCGGGTTCAGCTTTGGCTCGGTAAACGTTAATCAATTTAGTTTGATAGTACTTTCAGTGGGCTACCAGCCTTTAAAGCGCCGCTTTATTTTAAATAACGACAACAAACCTGTTGTATTGGCGCCAATCATACTAAAAAGTGAAGCCATTGCCCTTAAGGGCGTTAACATTGTAGATGTAAACGCCATAAAGCTAAAGGAAGACACCGTGGAGTATAATGCCTCGGCTTATAAAGTCAGGGACAATGCACCTGTGGAGGATGTATTAAAGAAACTACCCGGAGTTGATGTTGATAAGGATGGCAACGTAACCGCACAAGGTAAAAGTGTAACCAAAGTACGTTTGAACGGCAAGGATTATATGGCTGGCGACGTAACCAGCCTGACAAGGAATTTACCGGCCGACCTGGTGCAAAGCATACAAGTGGTTGATGATTACGGCGACCAGGCTAACATAACAGGCATAAAAACCGGCGACCCGCAAAAAGTACTGAACATTAATATAAAACAGAGTAAAAACTATGGATACTTTGGCCAGGGAACCGTTGGCGGAGGCAGGGACGATATCCCTCAAAAAGGCGATATAAAAGATGATAACCGGTATGTGGCATCTACAAATATATTTTCGTTCAGTGGAGACCGCCAGATAGCAGCATCAGGAAACCTCAACAATACCAATACCAACCTGTTTAACTTTGGCGGCGGCCCGGGTGGTGGCGGTGGTGGTGGCAGAGGTGGAGGCGGCCCTCCGGGTGGTGGTGGCAATAATGCAAACGGGATAACCACAGCGCGATCGTTAGGATTTAATTACAGGGATAGCTGGGGTAAAAAGATAACTGTTTATGGAAGCTACAGTTTTGCCGACAACACGGTGAACACCATCAGCACATCTATCCAGAATAACATATCGGTGCAAAACCCGAGTGTAAACAATACCAACAGCACGCAAAAGGACGACAGGATAAATCACCGCTTTAATTTCAACATGGAAATAAGGCCCGACACGGTTAATTACTTTAAAATAACCCCCATATTTTCATACGCCGGTTTGCATACCGTACAAAACGCCTCAAGCCTTTTGACGGCAAATTCTGCAACTATATCAGATTATAACCTGAGTTTAATGAGTCATTCATCTGCTCCGAATTATGGCTTGAATGTATTGTACAACCACCGATTTAACGGCCATGGGCGTAATTTTAGCGTATTGATTACTTCAGGGTCTACAACGAGTAACCAGTATCAAAACCCGGTGTATGATTACCTGGCTGGTAAAGCTAATGCGCCGGTAAACCAGATGATCAACACCAGCAGCCGAATCGATAGCGTTGGTACATCGCTATCATATCTGGAGCCATTGAGCAAACTATCTTATCTCGAACTGAATTATGCCTATCATTACTCAAACACAAGCGCAGATAAAGCGACAGATACTATTGCTGCCGACGGCACAAGTAACAGGTATGCATTGTTGAGCAATGACTATACCTTTAAGTTTATCTATAATCGTTTCGGCGTCAACTATCGCTTTATCGAAAAGAAATATAACTACACTTTAGGACTGTCGGTTCAGCCTACGCTGTTAGAAGGGCAATCACCTGTGAGCGGATCAACACATGTCAGCACACTTAATTTTTCGCCGGTGGCAAGGTTTATTTACAACTTTTCGCGCAGCCAGGCTTTAAGTATTAATTATAATGGGGCAAGCAATACGCCAAGCTACAGCGTACTGCAGCCGGTTACTGATTTTTCAAGCTCGTCATACCCGGTTCAGGGTAATCCCGACCTGAAACCTGAGTATAACCAAACCCTTAACCTCCGTTACAATAAGTTTGATTTCGCTACAGGAAACGTATTTTTCTCGAATATTAACTTTACACAAACCGACAATAAAATTGTTGCCAATACAGTTACCTTTCCCCGCAATTATACCATCGACCCTAAACTGGCCGGTACTATAC
>JANYAB010000392.1 GCA_025355225.1 Bacteroidota bacterium | reverse complement strand
ATTAAATGTATAATTGTAACTATCAAAAGTGTCAACCTTTTTCAGGACGAGTCAGTGTTCCATAGTGTTCCACATTTTAATGGAACGCCCTAAAAAATGGACAATGGCTCATCCGTTTTAGCATTTGCACTTAAACGCGTTAATGAAAACAAAACTATTATTACTTTAGCGTAAAAATTTTAGCTATGAAAACGAAGATCCTCACCTTATCACTGGTAGCTAGTTTATTAATTTCGCTTGCTTTTATCAACTCAAAGGATCCGGCTATTCATCTGAATGGCACCTGGCAATTGGTATCCGGAACAACTATTACAAAAGGGGTGAGTTCTGTTACTGATTATACTAAGACGCAAGGTTTTATAAAGATCATTAACGATACCCATTTTGCCTTTTTAAAACACGACCTGAACACTAAAAAAGATTCTTCCAATCATTTTGATGCAGGCGGCGGCAGTTATACTTTAAAGGGCGACAAATACACGGAGCACCTGGATTACTATGCAGATAAAAACTGGGAAGGCAAAGCCTTTGATTTCACGGTTACCCTAAAAGGTGATACCCTAATTCAGAAAGGGCTTGAAAAAGTTGAAAGCGAGGGAATTGACAGGATAATTATTGAAAAATATCTCCGGCTAAAATAAGAGCTGCTATTAGGGCAACACCTTATCTAACCCCCATTGCTGTAAAATTGAATTGGTAAAAACTTTAAGGCTATCTGCATCAAGCAATTTGTTGCGGGCTGCTATCCACTGGTCGACTGCAGGACCATACATCCTTGCTATCCTTTCGGGGAACAGTTCATTCACTTTCCCCCAATGGCAGGTAAAGGGAATATTTTCGTCCTCCAGCATTTTCCAAACCTGGGTGTAAAAATTGTAAGTTTCATTTGAGTACGGCGCGTCAAGTTCCAATACGCAGGTATGGTCAAACCGGGTAAATCCCAATGTCGCCTTTGTCTGTTTCACAAACCGGAAAGCGAATATGCCTGTAAACGGGCCGACGGTTTTATTAATATTCAGCATCAGATCGGCAACCTGGTTTACATAACTAATGGGTATCCCTATGGCTGCACTTAACAGTTTGCCGCGGAGGATGGTATTGTTAAAAATTTCGCCCAGCGTACCAAATTGTTTATCATGGAGTGTCAGACTGGTTTTAATTACTTCATTTACCACAACCGGCACAAGTGCAGGTATTACCTGTGTTAATGTTCCTATAAAACAAGCCGCATCATCGCCGGGGCCAATACCTGCGGCATTGTCCACCGGTGGCTGGTAGCCCGGAACAAAAGGGCGTTTGTACATCGTAGTTACATAAGCGCCGTTGTCCTTATCATAAGGATTGAGCATTACCGCGAAATGAAAAGGGCGTTCGTTGCCGCAAGGCAGATTGGCTGTACTAAAATCAAGCGTCTGCATCATGGCTTTTAAAGAGTCATCATAAGGCATACGACGCAAATAGCTTTCGAGCAAAAACAGGTCTTCAGCCTCTACCATTACGCCGTGAATAATTCCAAAACTCCCGAAGCTTACGAGGGCAGCATTGAACAGGTCGTCATCCTGAACCAACTCTGTTTGCAAATTCTGAATAAAGGCATCGGATACAACAGGCGCAGAAGCCCTTTCGAGATAGACATGCCGGTTCGGGCCAACGATAATATGTAACCCCACTACAAAATCCTGTACCGCGCCAAAATCAAAGGCAGAACCATGTGCACCGGTACCAATGGCGCCTGCTATGGTTTGCCCGGCACTGGCGCCTGAAGTTTTTAATGAAAGGTTGCGTTGCCTTAGGTGCTGCCCCAGCTCCCATATGGCTTTTCCGCTTTGCGCAAAAAGCAGGTGTTCCGCGTCGCCCGTATAGGCTGGGGAAACACTGTTTGCCGTAATATCAAATGCAGTATTGAGCGGCTTGGTATCCAGCATTACGCCATTGTTTACGGTTGCAATTTTCATCCATGACCACCCTGCTCCCAGCGACCGTAACGGTGTTTGCGTAGTAATAGCGTCGTGTATCAGAGCCTGAAATCCTTTGGTGGCATCATTGTAGCTATTTAAAGCATCCAGGTTATCCTCATTCCCCAATTCATACAGATCCTTAATGTCCTCTACGAAAGTCTCATGCCGGTTTTCCCAGCTTGTATTGCCAGTTTTAATTACTTTCATCTGCTGCTGATTTTAAAGCTTTCCTACTTTTTCGCAAGGCTTACCGCATTTCCATTCTATCCTTGTCGGGCACCATATACCCAGGGTGACGACGGTGATCAGGGAATAGCCAAAATTATTTTTCACGGTGACCTCGGCCAAACCGTTCACTTTTAGCGAGTCGCAAATGGGCGTTTTTATCCTTTTGGGGCTTTGAATAATCCCCCAGAAAAACGAATTAACGGTTCGTCCGGATACTTCAGAGCCAGGCTGTGCTTGTGTAGCAACCCTGGTGGTATAGCAACTGCTGAATAGTAAGCTAATGGATAATGCCAACAGGAAACCCCTGAAATGGCTATATGCCGGGTAAAGCCGTAATCTCATAAGATTTTATAGGTTAATAAATTGTTGTATGAATCAACTATAAGATAAAAATAGGGTAAATAGTTGATTTAGAAGACGAGAAAATACGGTAATTGATAAGTAGTTTCACGTATTTTTATATTTAGGGTATAAATGAATAAGGATTGAATTTCAGACATTTACCTGCTTTAAATATTAATATACCGGAACTATAA
>JANYAB010000364.1 GCA_025355225.1 Bacteroidota bacterium | reverse complement strand
CATATTATTAATTTTTAAATTGTCGTTGTTGATTTTTCTTCTTTTTAAATACATCTATAAGACGATTCCAATTAGAATACGTTACAGCAAAACGGCCTCTATTCTATGTACAGCGGGGTTTTATCGGCAAAACGCGGGTTTTGATCGGTGAAAAATTTTATTTGTCTGAGGCAGGATTTTCAGAATTATCGAATCAGCAGAATTATTAACTTTAATCTGTTTTCAAGGCCCGTTTACTTCGATTATTATAGCCTGAAAAAAAACCGGAGAAGTTTATATCAATAATATCTATTTAAGCGTTTAAACACGAGTCTTTCATTTACAGTGATTTATTCGTATTATTATCTAAATAATTATGAGAAAAAAATACGCTTTCCAACATTTGCTATTTATTTTGTTCTCACTTTTGGTAGTTACCATAACATCCTGTAAAAAGGATAAGCCGGTAACACCGATAGTTACGACATCTACGCCTGGTCCCGTAAAACTTGGATTATTTGAAAGCGATTCGTCCATCTACAAATTGTTGCTTATCGGTGTTACAAAAGTTGGAAGCCAAACTGTGGATTACGATTTTATTTTTGATACAGGATCTGGCGGAATGGTCATTGATGCCGACAAAATTTTACCGGCGTCCATGATCACCAATACCGGATTTAATTTTGCAGGAGATTCAACAGTGGTAAATGGTATCACGATCACCAGTCTGACATCAACTGTTACATACGGTGATGATAATAATTCTATAAATACAGTTTACGGTAACCTGGCGTACGCATCCGTAACTGTTGGCGTCCAGAACGGAAATATAACTATCAAGCGGCTGCCCTTTTTTATTTACTATAAAGCGGTTAACTCAAAAGGAAAAAATTATGGCCCTCATGAATTCGACACCTTTGGTGTATCAGAGGAATACGACATTAGTTTTTCAAACAGTGCTTACATTACAAGTCCGTTCAGTTATTTCGACCCGGGCACCGGTCTTACAAGAGGATTTAAGATAGCGGCATTGGGCACCTCCAATTTTTCTCGGGGCGGTACCTTTGTACCTGACGTAATCACTTTAGGATTAACCGCATCTGACCTTTCATCGTCTTCAGGTTTTACGATGAGTCAGCTCCGTAGTAATCCTGGCGAAGGCTATGCGCCATTTATCCCTACAACAATAACTTATAATAATAATACTGTTTCGACTGAAGTTTTATTTGATACGGGTACAGAACCGTATAGTTATATTGAAGACAACAAAGCTGTAAGCACGCTATCACTATTGCCGCAAAGTAGTTCAATATCAATTACCACCAATTCAGGTTTCAATTATTCGTACACCACCAGCCTCGCTGATAACTTAACCTATTTAGAAAACCCTGTTAAATCGGGTGCACAGTTTTCTATATTGGGCCTGGAGTTCTTTTTGACCAATGAGTATATGCTGGATTTTACAAATCATCGATTAGGTTTGAAAAACAATTAGGTACTGTAGTTAATTTTGTCTTTAAGCCTCCGTTTTAAACTTTTATGGATTATGTGTATCTTTAAATGTTTATAATTAATAACATGACCACAATGACACTCCAGGTTCCTGAGGCCCTCGAAAAAGAGCACGACGAAACCGTCCGGTTAATCGCAGCCAAGTTATATGAAGCCGGTAAATTATCTTTAGGGCAAGCGGCTGAGATGTGCGGTGTGGAAAAACGGGATTTCCCCGCAATCCTGGCCCAATTTGATGTGAACTACATCCAATACACTTATGAGGATGTATTAGCCGACGTAGCCAGGATCAATGGCTGAATACATAGTTATCACAGACACCAGTTGTTTAATTCTACTGGATAACATACGGGCGCTTGACCTGCTGCATATTGTTTATCCCTATGTGCTGACCACACCAGAAATTGCAGAGGAGTTCAAAAAAGCCTTGCCTGAATGGATACAGGTTATAGCCGTAAAAAATGTTGAGCTGGTTGCAATTTATGTACAACAAGTGGATTTGGGCGAGGCCAGCGCAATAGCATTGGCTCAGGAAGTGCCTAACGCTTTGCTTATTGTTGATGATTTTAAAGGACGCAGGCTTGCCACCCAACTTCATATGAAGTTTACCGGTACCATAGGGGTTCTGATAACCGCCAGGCAACAGAATAAGATAATATCATTGAGACCTTATTTTGAACTGGTGAGGTCAACAGACTTTAGAATCGACCCAAAACTCCTTGAACGTATCCTTGACGATTTTAACGATTAGATATTTCGCCGAACTGATACGGCATCATCCTAAATCGTGTAAGATTGCCCATCATGTTATAAGGTCAAACAAAAAAGCCATCTGCCCTAACAGATAGCTCCCTAAAATATATGTTGAACTTTTGCAAAAGTTGGATTAAAGAATAGCAAGATCGTTTTTGGCACTTACCGGGGCATTTGAATTTTCGGTAATATGTACTGCTTCAAAATTGTATTTGTTTACGCTGGCTGCGATATCATGTTTTAAAGCAAACTCTGTAGCGGAGCCACTTAAGTTGGCTTTTGCATGATCGGCTACAGTAACATTCGCGCTGTAAGCATCTAAATTTAATTGGGCCAATGCATTGTTATGCAAGTCTACACTCAATTCAATTGCTGAAAGTTTACCAAATGATCTTACTTCGGCATTGTCATAAACTGAAATAGTGCGCAGGTCATTTGCGGTGATCCACACTACTAATTTTTGCGGAGAGTAGGACGATATGCGCAATACACCATTATGGCTTTGAACCAGGGCGCTTTCGGCATAGTAACGATTATAAACCTTTACCTGGTCGGCCGCCCCGTCTGATACATAAAGTTCCACATTTCCGTGAACCTCGATTTTGTTGATTGCACTCACATTGGTAAGTACTGTGCTTACTTCATTGTTTTTTGCGGCTGAATCTTTTGTAGCTGCAAAAGTTGTGTTTCCTATTCCTAATACTATTGCTGCGATAGCTACTATAGATAAAATTTTAGTTTTCATATTATTACTATTTTGATTGTCAATGTTTTGTATTTCTTTATTTTTAAATACATCCATAAGACATGTCCAGATCAGAAACGTTACATCAAAATAGGGTCAAATAGATGTACGGCCTGTTTATCTCGGTAAACAGGGTAATTGCATCGGTGAAGCTGGAGGAGAAATTAGTTGATTAGGTTGGACCGCGTTGATTAGTGAGCGGTTTAAATCGCTAAATCAATAAAACAAATCGGTGCAATCGACTATAAAAATCTGTGGAATCAATAAATCATCACAAATAATACTTATCGCCGTCAGTTTTTATTTTGCCTGCATCAAGCAATAGCCTGATGGTTTCTATCCTATCCTTTTCGGTACCGCTTTTGAGCGAGGTAACCAGTGCCCCGATAGTTAAATTATCTACACTTAACAACTGTACTATCTCGCCGGTTATGTTATCCGTCGTTTCGACGGTATTTTTCTGTCTCCTTTCTTCAAGGCAAACATCACATATTCCGCATTTATTAACGTTAGTTTCATCAAAGTAAGCCAAAAGCATCTGGCTGCGGCATTTCTTGTGTTCCGCATAAGCAAATACGGCTTCCATTTTTTTTCGGTAGATGGCTTTACGCTCTTCTATATAACGCTTGTTAATTACAAGGTCGTTGTTGTGCTGTCGGGGGCGGATGTATGTTACCTGTGGCAAGTCCGTTTGCGGCAGGTAGTTTAATATGCCCATTTCCTGAAGCTGTTTCAACCCTTCTATTACCTGCTGAACGCTCAGGTTGCTTCTTCGGGCGAGATCGTACTCCCGCAGCCTGACGTAATTCTCAAATGATCCGCCATAAGAGCGCAGCA
>JANYAB010000135.1 GCA_025355225.1 Bacteroidota bacterium | reverse complement strand
GGCGCTATGCAGAAAGCCTTAGTGCATATGCAAGGCAATTCATGCAACGCATGAATAAACCTGATGTGGATTATATAAAAGGGATAGCCCCGGCCATTGCTATTGAACAAAAGGTGATCACTTCGAATCCCCGCTCAACAGTGGGAACATCAACCGAGATATACGATTATCTAAAATTGCTTTTTTCGCGCATTGGCAAAACCATTTCGCCGGTATCGGGTCAGGTAGTAAAAAAGGATACAGTAACAGACGTAGTAAATTTTATTATTGCTTTGCCGGACGAAACGCAGGTGACCATTTTATGCCCGCTTTACCCGCATAATAACCGCAGCCTGAAGGAAGAATTGGCGGTATTACTGCAAAAAGGATTTGTAAGGGTAGAATACAAGGGCAAATTATCGCGGATTGAAGATTTGCTTGAAGATGAATCTGTTGACAGTGGTTCGATGAAGATACAGCTTAAGGCTGAAAGCAAAAAAGCAAAAGATAATGCTATAACCTCACCACTACAAACTCAGCACGCTGAGGTCAAAATAGTGATTGATCGTATTACTAAAAATGAAACAGATGAAACGATAAGTCGCTTAGGTGATTCCATACAAACAGCTTTTTTTGAGGGCAAGGGCGATTGTTATGTGCGGTACAAGGCAACCGCAGATGATAAAGAGACGGAACGTTTTTTTTGCGATCGCTTTGAGCTTGATGGTATCAGCTTTGAAGAACCCACGGCAAACTTCTTCAGTTTTAACAACCCTTACGGTGCATGCAAACGCTGTGAGGGTTATGGCAAAATAATCGGTATTGACGAAGATCTGGTAATACCCGACAAAAGTAAAACCATTTACGAAGGCGCTATCGCCCCCTGGCGTGGCGAGAAGATGCGCGAATGGAATGATGAACTGGTGAAACATTCCTTAAAGTTCGATTTTCCGATACACAGGCAGTTTAACCAGCTAACCGAGGCTCAGCAACAGCTGATATGGACCGGGAACCAATATTTTCGCGGGCTTGATGCCTTCTTTAAGGAACTGGAAGAACAAACCTATAAAATACAGTATAGAGTAATGTTATCCCGTTACCGTGGTAAAACTACTTGCCCTGAGTGTAAAGGCAGTCGTTTAAGGAGGGACGCCTCGTACGTTAAAATAGCAGGTAAGTCCATCACTGATGTGGTGTTAATGCCCCTTGATAAAGCGCTTGCATTTTTTTTGGAAATTGAGTTAAACGAACTGGATCTGAAAGTAGGCAAGAGGCTGTTAATGGAGATCACCAACCGTCTTGTTTTTTTAAATAATGTCGGCTTAAGCTACCTTACCTTAAACCGCTTGTCAAACACTTTATCAGGTGGCGAGTCGCAACGGATCAACCTGGCAACCTCCTTGGGGAGTAGCCTAATAGGGTCTATTTATGTGTTGGACGAGCCGAGTATAGGCTTGCATCCGCGCGACACCCAGCGCCTCATCAGTGTTCTAAAATCATTACGTGATGTTGGCAATACCGTTTTGGTGGTAGAACACGAAGAAGAGATCATGCAGGCAGCCGATCATATTATTGATATAGGCCCCGAGGCTGGTACACATGGGGGGGAGCTCATTTTTTCGGGCGTTTATGATGAGATAATTAAGGACGATAATAGTCTTACCGGTCGTTATTTGGCCCGAAAGGAGCAGATCGCTATCCCTGCCACCCGCCGTAAATGGAACGATTTTATTGAAATAAAGGGCGGTCGCGAGAATAATTTGAAGCATGTGAATGTCAAATTTCCGTTGGGGGTACTTACTGTAGTTTCCGGGGTATCCGGATCAGGTAAAACAAGTTTGGTAAAACGCATATTGGCTCCGGCTCTTCTTAAAGTATTAGGTAACTATACTGGTGAGCAAACGGGGGCGTATGATAGCATAGAAGGTGATTATCAAAAAATAGAGCAGGTTGAAATGGTGGACCAAAACCCCATAGGCCGTTCTTCGCGCTCAAATCCAGTTACTTATGTAAAAGCATGGGACGAGATTCGCAACTTGTATGCCAGTCAACCCGTAGCCAAAGCAGCCGGGTTAAAGCCTTCTGCCTTTTCATTTAATGTGGAAGGCGGCCGCTGCGATGTTTGCCAGGGAGAAGGCGAGGTTAAGATAGAGATGCAATTTATGGCTGATATATTCCTGACTTGCGAAACTTGCGGTGGAAAGCGCTTTAAGCAGCACATACTGGATGTAACTTACCATGATAAGAATGTATCAGAAGTGTTGAGCATGACTATTGACGAGGCGCTCGAATTTTTCGCAAAGGAGCCCAAGATCATCAATAAAATAAAGCCGCTGGTTGATGTGGGCTTGGGCTATGTGCAGTTAGGTCAATCATCTAACACGTTGTCAGGCGGTGAGGCGCAGCGTATTAAGCTGGCATCGTTCCTGGTAAAGGGAAATAATACCAATAAAACCCTGTTTATTTTTGATGAGCCGACTACAGGACTTCACTTCGCCGATATTAAAAAGCTACTCAAGTCGTTCGATGCCCTTTTGGAACACGGCAATACCATTATTGTGATAGAGCATAATATGGACGTAATTAAGTGTGCCGACTGGGTAATTGACATCGGCCCCGAAGGCGGTGAGAACGGCGGTAAAGTAATATTTGAAGGTGTACCCGAAGATCTGATCAAGCAGGAACAATCTCATACAGGTGAATTTTTGAAAGAAAGATTTTCGCCGCCGGGTGTGCAGAGGGAAAAGCATTTTGATTGGATAGTAGAATAATTGTCCGATTGATATTTTTATAGAATTACTTTCTTATCTAAAATCTAAAGAGTTCTTCTTCAGGAACTCACCTTGGCCCATACATATTATTTGTTCCGTCACTGCGTACATGTCCCTTTGTACTTAAAAACATCCGGAAGCCGGATTTTTTACAGGTATCAGTATCGCAATTTTTCTCGCGCTAATAAATAAATACAAATAAGATAGAACAGATGCAGATTTATTAGGGTAGGTTTAACAATCCCTATTTAATTATTAAACCATTAGTCTGAAAATTGAATGGAACTTTAATGTCTTAAATTTTAAGAATATGAACGGAGATTTTGCGGGGGTAGAGTATGCCAATATTTTAGCTGACATTACCATAGGGAAAAACTTTGAGGCGCATTACAATACGGTTACAGAAAGGATAGAAGGATTAAACCGATCAATTGACTACAAAAAGAAGATGCATGAGGACTGAAGTTGGATAATTGTGGTATGCTATCATTATTACAGGCTGCAGCAATTAATAAGGGTGGAATTTAAAAATAGCTAATTCTTACCCATGATGTACATGATTACCATTGAGATGGCGTCTCAACCGCCTGAAAACAGGTTTAATTAGAGCATGCTGTAACAACCAATAGGATTACTCAATCTTATCCATTGTTATTTAAATAAAAAGCATGAAGATACTCGTCCTCAGCATAAGCACTTTTATACTGGCGTTATTCGCACCTAATACCCGGCAACAAAAGTTTGATCAATTCTCTGCTCAGTTTATAAGCGGATATCGGGCACTCCATATCCCCGATCTGGACCTCAGTTATGTAAGCGGGTTCCAGCACATAGGTTCCGCAGGCAGTATCCAAAAACAGATAGATTTTTTCAGCAGTATTAAATCACAACTACAGTCTTATAAGACCGCGGAACTGAATCCTTCGCAAAAGCTCGATTATGATTTAATTGAATATGAAACTAATATAAATCTGCAGCGGCTTGCTTTGGAGCAGCAATGGACCAGGCAACTGCCAGCCAAAATCTCGACAGATGGTATCATTACTGTCCCCAACGGCAAAGCATGGTATGCTTATTTATTAAAACGATGGGTAAGCGATGACGTAACACCCGACCAGATTTACCGATTTGGGTTAACAGAAGTAACAAGAGTAAAAAAGCATATCGAGGATATCCGCATACAAACAGGGATGAGCGAGGATGATTTTTGTAATCGCTTAAATGATTCTTCTTTTTTTATCCGCGATCCCAAAATGGTGCAGCAATCCTTTGAGCATACTAAAGATATTATTTATAACAACCTGCCTAAGCTGTTTACTGTAACCAAAATCACAGACCTGAAAATTGAAAAAGGTGCCCAAAAGGCGCTTGCCCAAACGCCGGGTTATTATGATAATAATACGTTTTATTATAATCTTTTTGATAAGCCATATAATAAAAGACAGGTGGACTGGCTCTTTATACACGAAGCAGTGCCGGGTCATCATTACCAATCGTCTATAGTTTCGCAAACAACTGTTTCACCAGTACAGCAATTGTTTTTCTATATAGGTTTTGCAGAAGGCTGGGCTGCTTATACTGAAGAGTTAGGAAAGGAATTAGGCGTATACAAAACACCTTACGATGAGTTGGGCAAGTGGGAATGGGATATCGTTAGGTCGGTACGTGTGCCATTGGATGTGGGGTTGAATTATTATGGGTGGACCGATCAGCAGGCGCTTGATTTCTGGAGGAAGAATATCCGCAACCAGGATGATATTGCCATGCGTGAAATAAACCGTATCAGGCGCTGGCCGGCGCAGGTGGTCACTTACAAATACGGTGCTTTACAGATATTGCATTGGAAAGAAGCCTTGCAAAAAAAACAAGGCAAGGATTTCGATATTAAAGATTTTCACGACCGAATATTGAGCCATGGCTCACTGCCTTTGTTTATAGTGAAAGAGAATGTGTTTAGAGGGACCTGAGCAGGTTTTATAACGGGCGATCGGTCAAGAAGGGGAAGGGATACAAAATATTTGGTTAAATAGGTTGTTTTGAATATGGAAATAATATTCTAAATTTAATATTCAATATTAAACCGCCTTATTATGCAACCAAAATTATTACTAAGAATTGCCGCTATATTAATGTTTATCCATGGCTTATTACATACCATCGGATTTAGCGGCTGGAAACAGGACCCCGATCCTACCAGGCATGAAGTGATAAAACAAATGACCGGGCAGAAACTCCCTTTTATGGGCGCTTCCCGCAACATGGGCGAATATTATGATGGCTTCGGCTATGCCAGCAGTATCGCATTGTTTTTAATAGCTCTTTTACTTTGGATTACCTCATCTGAACTATCCGCGAATGTATCCCTGGCCAAAAAAATAATTTTGACGCTTTCCTTCGGCTTATTATTTTGGGCAGCTGACGAAGTCGTTTATTTTTTTCCGTTTGC
>JANYAB010000307.1 GCA_025355225.1 Bacteroidota bacterium | reverse complement strand
CGTAACGATTGTAACGAATGTAACATCTGTAACACTTGAAGTATTACTTTGAAAAAATATTATAATAATTTGTTTATCAGTTAATTATAGTATTTATATAAATTAATTGATCAATAATTCTGCCTTATCCTCCGGTTTCATGATAACAAAGAACAGCTCATCAAATATTTTTTTTGCTCGCAATCTCTGCCGCCATTTGAGGCAACTCTATGTTCCCGCTTTGCTGCAACAGGTTGAATTTAAATTTGGCCACTTTCCAGTTATCGCCCGACTTGACAAGTTCCACATCATAGGTCCCTGCAGCAGTCCAGCTATCTTTATCAATAAAATGATCGGCTTTGCCAAAAAAATGAACTGATGCAATATCATTTTGCTGGTCAACCTTAAAACCGGAGATCTGGTGATGTGTTTTGTCAAAGCCGGGGAGAAAGCCTTTCCATGCATCAATAATTTTCGAGGACGGCGTAATTGCAGCAGGATGGCTGTTCATTGAAGAATAATCAAGCAGAACTTCATCAGCCATTGTGTCCTGTACTTGTTCCCAGTTGCGTTCATCGGCTCCGCTAAAAATATTGGTAATCGTTTTAATTATTTTTCCTGTTTGCATAGCTTTTTTTTCCTTTAAGAAAATACCCCAGGGCCCATCATAAGCCGGTTAAGCATAAACAACAGCCAGATTTACGAAGTTTTAAAAAGTTCGTAAATCTTTAATGCGCTGGCCGTCCTGATCCTTATGGCTATTTCACTTTATTGTCAGAATCAGACAATAAAATTCAATTTTCTTCTTTTTATTCTTATATTTATTTAGAGATTAAAAGTCCATATAATAGCGTTGTAAGGCATGAACAGAAAAATTGCTATGGTGGTTAACCATGTTAAAATGGAAGATGAAGATCATTTCGATGTGCTTTTTTGGCAATCAAAAAGTGTATCCGAGAGATTGCAGGAAGTTACCAGGTTAAGAAAAAATTATTATACCTGGTTAAATGGCTCCTTCCCCGAAAAGATCACTAAAGTTATTACGACAAGGCCAAATGATCTTTGAAAAAGATTTTACAGATTTTATTGAATTGCTGAACCTTCATAAAGTTGAATATATGGTTGTGGGGGCGCATGCTTTAGCTTTTCATGGCAGGCCAAGACATACGGGCGACTTAGATATTTGGATCAAACCAAGTATTAACAATGCCAGCAAAATGGTAAACGTCCTTAGAGACTTTGGGTTTGACTCCTTAGGGCTGACTAAGGATGACTTTTTAAAGGAAAATTATGTTACACAATTGGGTTATCCGCCTTTAAGAATTGATATTTTAAATGCCATATCAGGTGTTAATTTTGATGAAGCATATAATGGAAGAGTTATTGGCCAGGATGGCGACTTAACCATCTCATTTATAAATATTGCTGATTTTATTGCAAACAAGCAAGCATCGGGCAGGGCGAAAGATTTAGGAGATATTGACTCGCTCAAAAGCCTGGATTAGCGTGCGTGCCGATATGGATTTTAAAACCATCTTCGCCATTTCCGGCAGTCTTCGCTTAGGTTCATCCAATCATGCCATATTAGAGGCATTGGGTAAAATGATGCCAACTAATATCAACTATTCCATTTACAATGGCTTAAGCGAAATACCCGCATTCAATCCCGGTTTGGATAATGAAAGCCCGCCTGCATCCGTCGCTGCATTGCGTAAACTATTAGCCGGTGCCGACGGCATCATCATCTGCACACCAGAATACGCCTATGGCGTACCCGGCGCTTTGAAAAACGCTTTAGACTGGATGGTATCAAGCGCATCGTTTTCGGGCAAACCCACTGCCCTCATCACTGCCTCCACAGGTGGCGAAACCGCGCATGAAACGATGATCAAGATATTGGGTGCCATTGATGCAGACCTTATTGAGGAGGCAACCCTATTAATATCGTTCGTCCGCACGAAAATAGATGGTGATGGCAGTATTATAGACAGTGAGACCGCTGAAAAGTTGAGAAAAGTGTTTGACGCATTGATAAAGAAAATTAAGCCCCCTCTAAATCTCCCCCTGTAGGGGAGACCTTTTAATTTTCACTCCAATTGGCCTGGACATAAGGGAAAGTCTTCCCCCCTGATGGAAGATTTAAGTCAGGTTTGGCCTGAGGGCGGAAAAGTCCTCCCTCCCGGGGAGGATTTAGGTGGGACTCTGCCAATTTGACAATTTATTCTTTTTGGAACAAGGCTTGATGAATGCGCATTGAGAGAACACATTAATCCTAAAAATAGATAGATTATGCAAGAAAAAGGAACGATTTCGATACATACCGAAAACATTTTCCCGATCATCAAGAAATTCTTATACTCCGACCATGAGATCTTTTTACGCGAGCTGATATCAAACGCTGTTGACGCGACGCAAAAGATGAAACGCATAAGCTCCTTAGGGCAATATAAAGGAGAGCTTGGCGACTTAAGGGTGGAGATCGCTTTTGACGAAGAAAAGAAAACCATCACCATATCCGACAACGGGATTGGGATGACTGCCGAAGAAATAAAAAAATACATTAACCAGATCGCTTTTTCGGGCGCTACGGAGTTTATGGAGAAATTTAAAGAATCAAAAGATGCCAATGAAATAATTGGCCGTTTTGGGTTAGGCTTCTACTCCGCCTTTATGGTGGCCGATCAGGTGGAAATTCAAACGCTGTCCTACCAGGAGGGCTCAGAACCTGCTTACTGGGTTTGCGATGGCAGCACAGAATTTGAAATTGGCGAAGGCACGCTGGAAGAAAGGGGCACCGAAATCACCCTTCATATCAATAAAGATTCGGAGGAGTTTTTAAGTAAACATCGCTTACAGGAAATACTGGACAAGTACTGCAAGTTTTTACCCGTTCCAATTAAATTCGGCACAAAAACCGAAGAAGATCCTGACGGTGAGGATGAAGAAGGAAAACCAAAATACAAATCGGTTGAAGTTGATAATATCATCAATGAAACAAACCCGATATGGACCAAATCGCCCAATGACCTGAAAGACGAAGATTACCTGAATTTTTACAAACAATTGTATCCATTCTCGGAGGATCCGCTTTTCTGGATCCATTTGAATGTGGACTATCCTTTTAACCTTACCGGCGTATTGTACTTCCCGAAAGTTAAAAACGACTTCGATTTTCAGCGTAATAAGATCAAGCTATACTCGCGCCAGGTATTTATTACCGATGAAGTGAAAGATATAGTACCCGAATTTTTAATGCTTCTGCATGGCGTGATCGACTCGCCGGACATCCCCTTGAATGTGTCACGAAGCTTTTTGCAG
>JANYAB010000300.1 GCA_025355225.1 Bacteroidota bacterium | reverse complement strand
TCCAAGGATCAGGTGTTTGGTGGCCGAAAAGTCGAAAGAGTACTGAACACCATAATCATAGTTTAAGCCACGAACGTGGTTGTCTTGTTCAATACGCGAATTTAATGTTCCAAACAGCAGCGGGATCTCGGTTGATTGATCTTGTTTTAAGTTGCCGAATATATACGAAACATTGGCGCCGATCAATAAGTGCTTGCCTATACCAAACCCATAACCTAAATAGGCTTTGGTTAAGCCCCCTTCTCCGCTATACAGGTAATTTACAGCATTTGTGTCAACGCTTGCACTCCCTGACGGAGTAGGCGAGGTGCCAAATCCTTTAGGGAGAGCCTGCTTATAATTATAACCCAACTGGCTATACGGCAGCATGCCGAAACTTAATGCGGAATGTTTAGAAACCGGAATAGCAAATGTAATATGGCTAAAACTGGTGTTCGCATTTTTTTGGTTGGCGAAACCATCTTTACTAAAAGTAACCATATTGCTAAAAAGACCTGCATCAATAGTCGTGTAATTTATTTTACCATACGAAGCCGGGTTGATCACATTGATACTGTTATAGCCTCCGATGGAGTTTATAGCGGTGGCAATACCCCCCATACCAATATTTTGTGGTAAAAGCTGATCGCTAATGTCGCCTAAACCAAAACGTGAATATGGTGAGCTGGTAGTTGCGGTAGATTGAGCACTTGCATCGATTACAATAGCAGCAAGTAAAAAAGTAAAAAAGAACCTTATATATTTAATCATTATTGTTTGTTATAGCTGCGTTTAATCCTTTAAGAACCAAATAAGGCTCATTTTTAATATAGGGGGCAAAGATGCTATTTTTCAGTAGAGTATCAAAAAAAATGCTGTCGCCGCCACATAGTACAATATTCAATTCCGTTTCATTGTTTTGGTAGCTTTTTATGAAGCCGGTTAGCTCATATTTTATTCCGTTTTGTACGCCGGACCGTATGGATGTTGTGGTATCACTTCCGTAAGTATCATCGAACGTAGCATCAGCACTAATTAAAGGCAGGTTGCCGGTATAATAATTTAACGCTTTATAACGCATCTTTAGTCCCGGCGATATACTGCCGCCGAAATAGTTCCCTCCGGAATCAATCCAATCGTAGGTAATACATGTGCCTGCGTCGATCACCAGGGTATTTTTACCGGGATACAATTTATTGGCGCCTATAATAGCAGCCAGGCGATCAGGACCAAGTGTTTTAGGGGTTTTATATTGATTGGAGACACCTGCAGTTATCTCAGTATTAAAATACTTCAAATTAATCCTTTCTTCTAACGCGCTGAGCCAGCTTTCGCTTTCTTTTTTAACGGATGAGATGATCCCCTTATTAATCTTGTATTCATCAATTAATTTAAAAAGAGTTTCAGCACCCGCAGTTGTATAATGACTGGTGTGCAATACTTTCTCATGCCCGAAAACTGCAATTTTTGTGTAGGTATTACCAATATCAATAACCAGGTTGGCCATTAGGCTTTAACCATTGATAATATAGATTCAAAAATAGCCAACCCATCCTGGTTAGCGAGCAAACTGTCTGAGGCACGCTCAGGATGCGGCATTATTCCAAATACATTCCGGGCTGCATTGCATACGCCGGCAATATTGTCTATGGAGCCATTTGGATTAGCTTCAGACGTAATATTACCCGCCTCGTCGCAATACCTGAACAGTACCTGGTCATTATTATTTAGTTGTTTTAATACATCATTGCTGGCAAAGTAATTGCCTTCGCCATGAGCGATAGGTATTTTTAACGCCCTTTGAGGATCGATCTGGCAAGTAAGCAATGAATTGCTTGTTTGCGGTAGTATATAAATATTGCTGCAATTAAATTTCCTGTTATTGTTATGCAGCAAAGCACCCGGCAGCAAACCTGCTTCGGCTAATATTTGGAAACCGTTGCATATACCAAATACATAACCGCCCTTAGCAGCAAATTGTATCACTTCCTGCATAATGGGAGAAAAACGCGCAATTGCGCCCGAACGCAAATAATCGCCAAATGAAAAACCACCGGGTAACACAATAAAATCGCAGTCCTGCAAATTATGGTCTTTGTGCCACAGGCGTACTACCTGCTGGCCCATTATTTTTTCTAATACATAGATGATATCTTCATCACAGTTAGAGCCCGGAAATATAACTACTCCAAATTTCATGATACAAAACTAATATAACCCCTGAAATTTGAACGAATGTAAAAGTTAAAAAGTGTTAAACTGGAAGTATATAATGCTGATAAGCAATAAAAAAAACAAAGTTTCATAAAACCATCGCATTGTAGCGTATAAAAAATAGTAGGCAAAAAACACAGCGACAGGTATCGCACACAACAAAAAGTGGTACAAATGGAAATCTGGCCGTACATAAAATGAAAAACCAGCTATTAAAAAAATATAAAACAATAGCTGAAATGATTTACGGGTTTGTACATAACTTTTAAAAAAGTTTTTCTGCAACCTGAAAAAGCAAAACACCAGGATAATTATTACGGGTATCAGTACCAGGTAATTATAGTAGTTTATGCTAATATGATCTGGGAATTTGCTCGCCAGGGGCAGCCAAATGTTATAAAACTGGCCCAACCGGTCATGCATGTAATAAAACACGGCTAAAAAGAAAAATATGGTGGCCGAGCCGATAATGCATGCTACCCATTCGCGCCAGTCAAATGGCCTGAAAACGATGAGCGCTATCCAGACTGCAACGAGCATGTAAATAAATGGCAAATAAATTAATGCGCCCACAGCAACGATCATTCCCAGGTCGTAAGAGATAGATTTGGCATCTGAGCCCTTATAAAAGTTAAATAATTTAAATAGCATCCATATCACCAGGAAATTGCATATAAGAGGGGGGCTTAACAATAAAAAAGGGGTAAACAACCCCGAGACGGTGATATACATTAAGGCAGGCAAAAAGGTGGATTTGCTTAATAAATTATAGTGGTTAACTAAGTAATTGATCAGCAGCGCCTGCGCAAAGATCAATACCGCTGCCAGAAATAAATTTAATGCCGGCGGTATAACATATTGATAAGATGTAGGGATAAGCAGCCGCGAGTAAAGCTCGGCCAAAGGAAACTCTGTTTTGTCGGGGGTATGATAGATATTTCCAAGTCTTAAAATGACCAAAAAAACGGCGAGCCAGATTATGTTTAGCGGATTAAAAGATCTGAAAAGTTTGATCATGATATGGATTTCAAGGCAATATTAGCAGAAAAACTGCTTATGCTAAAATTGATCCGGGTTTTGCATACTGCTTTACCAAATTATCAATGATCTGAGCAGTCTCATCCGGGAAATTAACCAGTACTCTTTTCTCTTCTGCTATCCAATTGTTGATGTGCCCTGCAAAGTTCTCGTCGATTGCCTGAATAACCGGCACACCAAGCCTTGACGCAGCCAGGGCATTGCATTGCTGTTCGTATTGCCCGGTCATTGGTATCATTAATACTTTTTTCTGTAAATATAGTGCCTCGGCAGGTCCTTCAAAGCCGCCGCCAGTTAGCAGTCCTTCACAATTTGCCATGCTTTGGTTATAAGCTTCGTTACTAATGGGAAATATTTGAATATTATCGCTTTGATAAGGCTTTTTTTGCCTTTTCGAAAAAATATGCCATTGAACTTTATCGGCCTTGCTTAAATGTTTTACCAATGTTTTATCGTCATAGGCCGGCAGGTAAACCGTGTAATGACCTAAATTTAAGGGGGAAAGATTTCTTATATCGCTCCTTATTACTGGTGTATGTATAAAATCATCATATTTTTCAAAATGAAAACCGATATGAGCCGTTGTAGGCGAATAATATTTAAAGAGCCACTCGGCATAGTTCCATTTTGCGGGCCGTGGTGTTTTAGGCGATACAAAGGAGCACTGATGACTCAGTGATACGGAAGGTATTTTCTGCAGGCGGCATGCCCAGGCGCTTACAGGTTCAAAATCATTAATGATCAGATCATATTGGGCTAAAGGCAAACTATGCATGTCGCGCCAAAGCCTGCGCAGGTTCATTAATTTAAAGGTGGCCCAGTTATCTACGCCGCCTTTAGTGCCAAATACAAAGCTAAACCCATGAAACCGGTACTTAAGTGGTTGTGACAAAGTAACTTCTGCTTCTGTGCCGCTTACCAGCAGGTCCAGCTCGCCATATCGTTGTAGCAGGGGGACTATCTCCCGCGCCCGGCTGATATGCCCATTACCTGTTCCCTGAATGGCATATAGTATCTTCATAGCAATAGATGCGGTGTAAGATACCAAAGATAACAGCCTTTAACAAAGATTAATGCGTTTCCTGTTTGAAACGCTCTAATAAATTCCTTACATCCATTTTTGCGTCCAGGTCTTCGGCGTCGGTTTTATCCTCCTCGTCGTTATCGCTGTTGAAGTTTGCAGGGTCATATTTAAATATCGTCCAGTTCATGTTGTTATATTCCAACGCGGTCAGGCTTTCAACCCAGTCGCCCGAATTGAGATAAAGCACAGATCCCGGCCTGTCAGTGGCATGGATCTCCCTGATCTCGGAATGGTGAATATGCCCGCATATTACATACTGGTAACTTTTTTCGACAGCAAGATCGGTGGCAGTTTGCTCAAACTGATTAATGAATTTTACAGCATCCTTAAACCTGCCCTTCACTTTTTGCGAAAAACTCATTTTTTCTCTGCCCAAAATGGTCAAAAACCAGTTTACAAAACTGTTCATTAAGATCAGCGTGTCGTACCCTACGGCGCCTAACTTGGCCAGCCATTTGGAATGCTGCATAGTTACATCGAACACGTCGCCATGAAATATCCAGGCTTTTTTTCCATCAATAGTTAATACCACTTTGTTACGTAATTGGAATGACCCCAAGTCAAAATCAGCAAATTTACGCAGCATTTCGTCGTGGTTCCCCGTTAAATAATAAACAGGTATGCCCTCTGTTACAAATTTTAATATCCGGCGCACTACCTTCATATGCGCTTCCGGCCAATAGGATTTACTAAACTGCCAGATATCAATGATGTCGCCATTTAATATCAGCATTTTGGGTTTTATGCTTTTTAAATATTTAAGGAGTTCTTTGGCGTGGCAACCATAGGTACCTAAATGCACATCAGATATAACCACTATATCTACTTCACGCTTTGCCATTAAAATTGGGGGGATAATTTGCCATCCGGTAATTTGTACCGGTCAATAGATTTAAAAGACTGTAGTAATAACGACTATTCGTCGTCTTCGTCTTCATCAACTTTTAGTTCATAAGGGCTGAAATAGAACATGCCAAGTAACAACAGCAACCCCACAACAACCAGATACGCAATCTCAAAATTCATAATATGTTATTTAACAAAAATATGCTATTCAGATTATTTGTATGTTAAGACTCTGTTAAATGTAAAAGGTTTCATTGAGTCTGTAATTTATTTTGTATACGATCCAATTGTTTTAAATGATGCGTTGAATGGATAAGAATAAATTTGAACCACTGCCGGGCATTCATCATACCAAAACGCGCATGTTTATACCGGCAGTGTGGCGATGAACCGTGGATAAGAGGCGCCACATCGTTAATACGCTTACGGCATTTGATCAATAAGTTTTTAGCTTCTTCTTTACTGATCTTTTTAATAGTCATTGTAGCGGCAACTGCTTGCCGAACTTTTACTCTGACCGGCGGGAACCTGCCAAATGACAGCACCAGGAAACCTAATACCGTGCGACCTTTGGAAGTGGGTTTGCAATTACTAAGGGTGCATTTTTCGAGAGCGATACTTGATCCGAGATTGGCCTGTAAAATATGTGAGTAAACTTCGGCATACGACCATCCGCCGCCTGGTGGCGTTACAGTAAACAGATCATCGGGGATAGTATCCAGGCGGCTGCGATAGGTATCAAATGTCGCTTCGATGTCTTTACGTTCAGATGTAATGCTCATGGTCTTAATTTCAGATTTAGGATGTTCGATTTCGGATTTAGAAGCTGAATTATTCTCTTTCCTTCAATTCAATACCTGCCTGTTTGAGAATACTATGTAAAGTTCCTTTTTTTAAGTCCTTTCCGTGCATAGGGACCACGGTTCTTTTACCGTTTGCCCGGTTAACATACACCTGATGACTCCCTTTTATCCGAGCAAGTTCGAAACCGTGCGCGATCAGGATGGCGACAATTTCTTTGGGTGTATAGGACTTCACGTATTTAGGATGCGAATGTTAATGAATACTCGAGGCTTCGGCTGTCGTCCGGTACAGGTTCACCATCTTCTTCTAAACTTTCAACATATAAGCTAATGGCTTCCTTTGCCATTTCTATAGCCTCTTCAACAGTTTCTCCTTGGGTAAAACATCCTGGTAATGCTGGTACAGAAACACTAAATCCTCCCTCATCTTCAGGGGTAAGCAATATTCGATATGTCCTTTGTTTCATACTACAAATTTATATTATATTTTCTATTCCATTTGTAAGTTCATTCCCTCACAACAATAAAGTTAGCTCTTTTAAATGAGTAATCTGTACAGGTATATCATCAGGTTTGTCCAAACCGGCGGGGTTAAAATAAATTGCGTCCATACCAAAATTTAACGCACCGCGTACATCGGCTTCCAGGCTATCGCCTATCATCAGGCTTTCTTCTTTTGTAGTGCTCGCTAACTTAAGTGCGTGTTCAAAAATTGCCTTGTCGGGCTTATTTACCCCAATCGTTTCCGATATAATAATGTGTTGAAAATAACCGCCAATATTTGTCTTGCTGATCTTTATATCCTGCGATTCGCTGAAACCATTAGAAATTAGGTGTAGTGTATATTTTGATTGCAGATATTGCAACGTTTCGTGCGCATCGGGGAACAAGTTGGTTTTTGTAGGACACAATTTAACGTAATCATCTTCAAAACCAACGGGTATCACCTCCGGATGCAGACCAAGATCAAGGAAGGTTTTTTTGAACCGTTCTTCGCGCAATGCTGCTTTAGTGATCTTACCAATATGATATTCAGCCCAAAGCTGGTGATTGTTACGGGTATAGGTTTCGATAAACAGATCGGCCGAGTGTAGTCCCAACTCCTTTAGTGCATAAATACCATATAGCTCGTGCAAAGTCTCCTCAGCGTTTTTATCAAAATCCCAAATGGTGTGATCGAGGTCGAAAAAAATGTGTTTGTATTTTATTTCGGATTTCGGATGTTCGATTTCGGAATTATTCATTTCTCGTAGATGTCAGATTTAAAACTGCGTAAGTAAATCCAAAATTAAAATATATATCTGTTCAAATCCGAAATCGAACATCCGAAATCCCAAATTAAGACATCTTCTCCCCAAACGCCAAATCCCCCGCATCGCCGAGGCCAGGTACGATAAACGCTTTCGAGGTCATTTCCTCGTCTATCGCGCCCAGCCATAAATGCGCTTTCGGCAGGTTCGCTTTCACATGCGCTATGCCTTCTGTGCTGGCAATTATAGCGGCAATATGCAATTCTTTGATGTTATAGGTGGCAATCAGTTCCTTGCAAACTTGTACTATGCTTTGCCCGGTGGCCAGCATGGTGTCACACAGTATTAGAATTTTGCCCTCAAGGTCGGGTGTCGCAATGTGATCGATGTTGATGATAAAGGTGCCGTTCTTTTTAACCTTCCGGTAAGCGGTAATAAATGCCGATGGCGACTGGGTAAAATAATTCATAAAGCCCTGGTGAAATGGTAAGCCGGCGCGCAGGATGGTCCCAAGAACGGGTTGTGTTTCGGGCATATTAATAGTTGCAATACCTAATGGAGTTTGCACTTCGGTAGTTACATATTTTAACTTTTTGCTGATCTCATACGCCAATATTTCGCCAAGTCTTTCCTGGTTGTTCCTGAACCGTAATCTATCCTGCTGTATGTTTGCATCACGCAGCTCAGCCAAAAATTGATTGCCGATGGTGTTGCTATTGTTAAGTACAAAAAGCATGTTTTTGAGTAATTAGCGGTTAGCGATGAGTGATTAGTAAAAATACGAAATAGCGATTACAGTAGTTTGCAACCTTCAGTTAAATAATCTAACTATGCTAATAACTACTGCTTTCGTAATTTGTTTATTATTTGTAATAATCCTGGGTTAACTAAGTACAAGTCACCAATTAACTGATGGCAAATTTGTATTTTTGTTTGTCTATGGATTTCAAGTTAACGTCACAATATAAGCCAACCGGCGACCAGCCCGAAGCGATAAGGCAACTGGTGGAAGGTGTAAATAATCACGACCCTTTTCAAACCTTACTCGGCGTTACCGGCTCGGGGAAGACGTTTACTATAGCCAATGTAATCGCACAAACGCAGAAACCCACCTTGGTACTCAGTCATAATAAGACGCTTGCCGCGCAACTATACGGCGAGTTCAAGCAGTTTTTCCCTGAAAATGCGGTTAACTACTTCGTATCTTATTACGATTACTATCAGCCGGAAGCCTTTATAGCAAGCACCAACACCTATATTGAAAAGGATCTGCAGATAAACGAGGAAATTGAAAAACTACGTTTGCGCACCACCTCTTCCTTAATGTCGGGCAGGCGGGATGTGATCGTGGTTTCGTCTATCTCCTGCATCTATGGTATGGGTAATCCGGACGATTTTGCGGATTCCGTTTTTCGGTTCGCCGTGGGTACCCGCATCAGCCGCAATGCTTTCCTGCATCGGATGGTCGAAATTCTGTATTCACGTACAACAGCTGATTTTAAGCGTGGAACATTCAGGGTGAAGGGCGACATCGTGGATATATTCCCGGCTTATATGGATGTGGCTTACCGGGTTTCGTTTTTTGGGGATGATATAGAAGAATTAAGCACTTTTGATCCGGGAACGGGCAAAACTATCGAGAAAATGACCCACATGGTTGTTTTTCCGGCCAATTTATATGTTGCTCCGCGGGAACGCTTTACCCAATCTATCTGGGCCATACAGGAGGAATTGGAAGTCCGTAAGAAGCAATTTATAGATGATAAGCGTTTTTTGGAGGCCAAACGCCTGGAAGAAAGGGTAAACTACGACCTGGAGATGATACGTGAGTTGGGCTATTGCTCGGGTATAGAAAACTATTCCAGGTTTTTTGACGGACGCAAACCAGGGGCACGCCCATTCTGTTTATTAGATTATTTCCCGGATGATTACCTGATGGTGATCGATGAGAGCCATGTAACGGTACCACAGATCCGCGCCATGTATGGGGGCGACCGTTCGCGTAAAATATCATTAGTTGAATATGGCTTCCGCTTGCCGGCCGCCATGGATAACCGGCCGCTTAACTTCCAGGAATTTGAACGGTTGTCACCCCAAACCATTTATGTAAGCGCCACGCCGGC
>JANYAB010000256.1 GCA_025355225.1 Bacteroidota bacterium | reverse complement strand
AAAAGGTTGATGGCGCACGAGTTAACGCATGTAATACAGCAACAGAGTACACAGATATCACCAAAGATAATTCAACGGGAGGATGGCAAACCCGATGATAATAAATTACAAATAACAAAAAGCATAGAATTAGCCCCCCCTCCGGATAAATTGTCTACTGTCCTGACTTCGCCGGAAAATGAGGATGCCGAAAAGAAAAAACCACATTTAGGAGTTGATTTTTTAAGTTCCGTTTCTCCTAACCCGCCTTTAGATCCAACTCCTCAAACCTATGCGTTTACGCTGGTGTTGAGAGATTTTAATATTCACGAAGGCAGCGACGATGCACCAATAAGCGTCGACTTTGGGCATGAACCAAATTTTCAGTTAATGCTTTCACCAGATCCACATAATGCCCAGATTTACCAGGCTGCAATAAGTTTAGTGAATATTCATTTCAGACGGCATAAAGAGGAATTTATTGAACTTGGATTGTCACCTCAGGCTACGTACGCACGGCCATCACGAACTTTGAGCGGTGGTGCACAACTACAGGTGGAATTACATATAACAAGCAGCTTTTCCATCACCGCAAGTTCTTCAATAGGCGTAACCAGGCATGATGCTTCCGCACCTCCTGATTATAGCTCGATTCCGCTTGGTACAAGCGGTGGAAGAGATTGGACATGGGCCCCGATTTCGATATCAGCATTATGGCATCTATAAATAAAGAAAGGGTTAATAAGATTGAACATGAGTAGTTACCTGTTTGATAAAAGAAGTAGTTGCCCGAATGCAAATAAAAGCATTCAGCGTAAACCTTTTTTTACTTTTAATGAAGATGCATTGGTCAATCGTCACTTTTTTGAAAAAAGCCCGGATGCATCCGCTGTTCATACAGATGGACCGCCCGGTCCGCAGCAAAATGTTCCGCAACAGGCCCCGGTAACACCATGCCCCACAAGCGTAAGCATAGGCGCTCTTGCACACTATAACCATAGTAATTTAACCCCCGCTAAGGGGGAAGAATTCGGTACCTACCTTGAAGTAATGTCTACTATGAATGTTGGTCCGGGGCCAGATCATACCGGGCATTGCATGAAAGAAAAACTAACAACGGTGTCTGATAGTTGTCCCGCACAAATTTATTCCAGAGCAGGGGCAAAGGAATCACAACCCTGTACAGGTAACAAGTGCCTGAAAGTGAACAGCTACGGCTCCGGGCCCACCGCCTTTATTGATATGCACCGCACGCATGATCCCAGTAGTTTGCTTGAGGGTAGTGGTGTAAATGCATGCAGCGTGGTATGTGAGCAAATCTATTTATGCGACAGGACTGGCGCAACGACCGGAAAGTTCAGAATAACCAGGAATTACAAGGCGGACACTTTTACAAAAAGCGATGGAACAAAGATGCATATCACAACTGGCGATGTACAAAAGGATACGATTCAGCCAGCCACGTTCCCGCATGGTCCTTTAGGTGATTTTGAAGTAACCGAGGAAATTAAACATACGGCTTAAATGTTTGCGGCCAAAGAAAATATCGCCAAATCAAATGCGGGTTTTAACAACCGGCATAGTGGGTTCTTTCAACCCAAACTTAGTATAAACCAGCCCAACGATGTTTATGAACAGGAAGCGGATGCAATGGCAGACAAGGTGATGAGGATGCCGGATACTGAAAATAATCAACATGGTTTCTTTAGCCCGGCAATTACATCAATTAGCAGGAAATGCCAGCATTGCGAAAAGGAGCGGATGCACCACAAGGAAGGCCCGGAAGCAAATATACGAGACAATACAGAATTAGATAACTACGTTGGTTCATTGAGCTCGTCCGGACAAGCCATGTCGGAAAGTATCCGGCAATTTTTTGAACCCCGCTTTGGGCGTGCGTTTTCTGATGTAAAGGTACACACCGATAGCATGGCGGCTAAATCGACCCAATCTATCAACGCATTTGCTTATACTACGGGTAGTGATATCGTTTTTAATAGTGGCCAATATTCACCTGATAGTGAAAATGGAAAGAGGTTAATAGCGCATGAACTGACGCATGTGGTGCAGCAGAAAGGAGGTGCGGATAAATCTGTTCAGAGGGATACCATTGCAAAGGATAAGGGATACGATCCCGACACAATTGTAAATAGCAAAGATATGCCAAATGCAATTGAATTGATGATAGAATCAAGTGCTACTTTAAAACCTTACCTTGATCCAAAAGCACCTAAGATTGATGATAAAGGAAAATTTAAAGTTAAAATTGGCTATGCAAATTTGTTGGCAGCTTATAATGACTGTTATGGACATGAATATGGTGGTGATGGCGATATAGGAGGATTTTACTGCCGGAAAGATGGCAACATATACGTTGTAGCCGGAAGCGGAAAGGAGCGGTCGTCCACATTGGGTGATGCTGTGCATGAATCTGTACATAAAAAATCAAAATATACGTTAGCATCAAAATTTACTGATTTTATCAATGAAGGTGTGACCCAATATTTTGCTGATAGAGTTTTAAATGATCAGGGTTTGCCTGATTATAAAGGGCATACGTATCAGGCCCAGTTAGCCTGTGCTAAGGATCTGATTCGGGTTTCAGGAGGTATGGATGAAGTAGCAAAAGAATATTTTCAGGGGAAAAGCGATATAGCTAATGTATTACATGATAAATTTTCTGCTGAATTAGCAGCTGCTCACACTGATACCGTTATTTCCTTTGTCCACCCGTCGCCACAAAATTTTTGTAAAATGCTAAAAGAAAAAAAAACCTAAGAACACTTAACTTATGAATTCATTTTTTAAAATGTTTTAACGCTGAATAATTTTATTGCTATATGGCTTTCACCATTACGAATACGGATCATACACTATCTTACTCACTGAACTTTTTGCGTGAGTTTATTCTTCAAAGGTTAAAACTGTTTTTTGAAAAAGAAAGCACAGCTGAATTTGTGTATCCGCAACTAATCCTATACGGAGATGATTCTCCACTTAACCGTTTCGCTTTACAACATAAGTTTAGCCTGGAAGAATATGTTGTTTTATTGCTCGCTCTTTCGCCCCATATTCAGCCCAATTTTTTAGATTTAATTATACAACAATTTATGCCCCAGGGAGGGGATTTTCCCGAATTTGGCGGTGTGCGCGGAAGCAACCACCGGGGATTATTACCTACCGGTGAAACCGCACAGTTTATACTGGCGGGAAACGATATTGAAAAACGTTTACACGTTCAGCAAATACTTACTGACGGTACATTGGTAAAGCAGGGTATACTTACCCTCGAACCTGTAAAAGATGGCGAACCTTTAATGAGCGGCCGCTTAATACTCGACCACGAGTGGGTAAACCGTCTGATAACAGGTACGGAGACTGCACCTAAATTCAGCCCGGATTTCCCGGCCAAAAAGATCAGCACAGCAATGACCTGGGACGACCTGGTATTGAATAATTATACCCAGGCTCAACTCAAAGACATAATAACCTGGGTGGGGTATAATGAAATCCTTATGCAGGACGAGGTGATGAGACGAAAAATAAAACCCGGTTACAGAGCGCTTTTTCATGGGCCTTCAGGTACGGGTAAAACATTGACGGCAACGTTACTGGGTAATCATTTGAATAAAGACGTTTACCGGATCGACCTCTCGCAAGTAGTTAGCAAATACATTGGCGAAACCGAAAAAAACCTGGAAAAGGTTTTTGTGAAAGCTGAAAATAAAAATTGGGTATTGTTTTTTGACGAAGCGGATGCTCTTTTTGGCAAGCGCACTGGTGTGCAAAGCTCGCACGACAGGTATGCCAACCAGGAGGTAAGCTACCTGTTGCAGCGTATTGAAGATTACCCCGGGTTATTGATACTGGCTTCCAATTTAAAAAGCAATATGGACGATGCCTTTCTGCGGCGTTTTCACACTATTATCCATTTTTCTGCCCCTAACGCTGGCGAACGATTAACATTATGGGAAAAAACCTTACCTGCTTCTTTCCCGGCCGAATCGTCCATGAATTTAAAAGAGTTAGCTGATAAATACGAACTGAATGGGGCTGCTATTCTAAATATCATTCATTATGCTGCCCTGCAATCCGTATCGCGCAGCGACAAGTATATCCGTATAGCAGACGTGATGGAAGCTATCAGGAAAGAATACCGGAAAGAAGAACGAACGATGAATTAAAGCAGAAGTACTAGTATATGAACAATTAAAGAACAGGGGGATAACAACTATGGCCTTAGCACAATTTCACATTTTTGCGCCACAAGATTTTCAGAATTATGTGGCAAACACTGAATTTTCCAGGCAGATCGGCGTCATACAAAACCACCATACCTGGGAGCCGAATTATTCGTCATTAACACCAGGTAACGGTGAGATGAATTCGCTTGAGGGAATGCGAAAATTTCATATTCAAGAGCGTGGCTGGAGCGATATAGGGCAAAATATTACCACTTTTCCTTCGGGAAATATCGGTTTGTGCAGGCCTATAGATATTACACCGGCGGGTATTTTTGGGGCTAACCGTGGAGCAATATGCATCGAGAACCTCGGCAATTTTGATGCCGGGCACGATATTATGACGTCGGCGCACAAGGAAACTATCTTGTTTGTAAATGCGGTGCTTTGTGTGAAATTTAAACTCTCCCCTGTTAAAGAACAAGTTGTTTATCACCATTGGTTTGATCGCGCGGGGAATAGGTTCAGTGATGATAAGATCAATAAAAATTTAGTAGGCGACGAACAGAAAACCTGCCCCGGTACAGCATTTTTTGGAACAAATACCATTACTTCTGCGGAAGCAAATTTTTTCCCTCTTATCGCAAATAAGGTCAGTCAGTTAAAAGGGTCCTCGTTGGCGTCTCCTGAAG
>JANYAB010000253.1 GCA_025355225.1 Bacteroidota bacterium | reverse complement strand
GGCGGAGATTTTATTAAGGGATGACAATAACAGCTTGACCCGTGGCGAAAGGGAATTGATAGGAGCTTACGTATCCTCACTGAACGATTGCTTTTTCTGCCAGAACGTTCATGGAGCAATGGCTGGCCACTACCTGGATCTCGATATGCAGGAAGTAGATGCAATCAAGTGTGACTATAAGTCAGCAGAGCTTTCGGCCAAAATGAAGTCGCTATTGGCTATTGCGGTAAGCGTGCAAAAGGGGGGTAAACACGTAACACCCGAGCAAGTTGAAAACGCAAAAAGCAATGGCGCAACGGATAAAGAGATACATGATACGGTGCTCATAGCTGCTGCATTTTGCATGTTTAACCGCTATGTAGATGGATTAGGCACCTGGGCGCCAACAGACAGGAGTTTTTACATCAACCGTGCACCACAACGCGCACTTGAAGGCTACGTTGATTTTGATTTAGCTAAGTAATTTTTTCATGTCTTCATATCTACAAGGTCCCTGGTGCTAAACGGGGACCTTTTTATTGCGATGGAGTTTACAAGAAAAATAGTTGAATTTCTTTCGGGATATAATCCGGGAGCCCATAAACTCCGTAGTTACCTTCATACCCATCACAAAATATTTGCGTATATTGAAAATCATTAAAACGGGGAAGCAAACAAAATGGATAGTAACTCTATAACAACCTTAATCATATACTGCCTCGTTGCCTGCTGCTTAATTATGCTGACTATTTGGGTTTGGGCAAACAAGATCAAAAACGCAGGGGTGGTTGATATCTTCTGGTCGTACAATTTCCCGGTGATCGCTATTATTTTATTTCTGCTCGCGCCCGGCTTTGAGCCCCGTAAGCTATTGATTTGTGGCATGGTAATTATCGCGGGACTACGTTTGGGTACCTATATATTGATTCGCACAGTTAGTCACCTGCACGAGGAAGAGGGCCGGTACCAACAGTTAAGGAAGGAATGGGCGCCAAATCCCGACAGGAAGTTCTTCTGGTTCTTCCAGATGCAGGCTATATCCAATGTGCTGCTGGCCGTGCCTTTTTTTATTGTCGTGATGAATAGTGATCCCGAACTATCTCCATTGGAATATGCCGGGGCAGGACTATGGGTGATAAGCGTATTAGGCGAGGCCATTGCCGACTGGCAACTAAAGAAATTTAAAAAAGATCCGCAAAATAAAGGCAAGGTATGCAGCAAGGGCCTTTGGAATTATTCGCGCCACCCCAACTACTTTTTTCAATGGCTGATGTGGATGTCGTATTTTGTGTTTGCGCTGGCATCGCCTTACGGTTATTTAGCTATTATTAGTCCGGCTATAATTCTGTACCTGTTGCTCAGAGTAACAGGTATTCCAATGACCGAAGAACAATCCATTCGTACTAAAGGCGAAGCATTTAAGCGATACCAGGAAAGTACGAGCGCCTTTATCCCCTGGTTTAAGAAACGTTAAACATTTGAAATGATCAAGGAACACATGATAAAAAAACTGGCAATTTTTGCAACCGCTTTGCTTTTACTCAGTTTAACATTTAATTACTGTTTCGCACAAACTCAAAGCGACCCTTCTCAAAAGCAAGTTAAATTTTTTTTCCCGGGAGAAAAGCTCCCTGAAAACTACAAATACAATTTCCCCGATAAATTCATTGAAATTACGATCAAAACAAAAGATAGTATCCGGCTAAACGCTGTATTGTTTAAATCTGATTCTTCAAAAGGGGTGATTTTATATTTGCACGGTAATACCGGTGGAATAGATAAATGGGGTAATATGGCGAAAACTTACACCAGCCTGCATTACGACTTATTTCTCCTTGATTATAGAGGATATGGGAAAAGTGAAGGTTTTATTCAAAATGAGGCCCAATTGTATAGTGATATGCAGGAAGCATACAATTATTTAAAACAGAGTTACAGCGAGGATAAGATAATCGTCCTGGGTTATTCAATAGGGTCAGGCCCCGCAGCATTTTTAGCAGCAAATAACCGTCCAAAAGAACTTATTTTGCAGGCCCCGTATTATAGTCTGCCAGATGCGATACATCATTTACGACCTTCTTTCGATACTACTAAAATTGCGTTTCATTTCAATACCTGGCAATTTCTGAAGCAAACAACCGTTCCGGTATTTATTTTCCATGGTGATGAAGATAAAATGTTCTATTATGGTTCATCGGAGAAGCTTAAGGCATTTTTTAAACCCGGAGATGAGTTGATTACGCTAAAGGGTGCGGGGCATGCTTATATGGACAGAAACCCTGTATATTTAGATTCCCTGAAAAGAATTGTACATTGAATTTTAATCATTGTGGTTGGCAGTTTGTTTTTTCTCAATTTTATTGAACGATTTTTTATCTTTCAACAATCCGGCAAGGCTATAAAACCGTAAACTATCTAAAAAAAAGCTAACCTAAAAAGCACTCCGTAAAACGTCTAACCTAAAAATGTGGTACGATAAACTGATTGAGCAAAACAAGGTACCTGATATTCTGCTTCGCAAGGGTATTCGTAAATTATTAAAACAGCGTTTGGACGATGAAAACAAAGGCGGTGTTGAGGCTCAACAAGCGCATCTGATGACGTTGATCACACAGCTAAAAGCGTCACCCATTGCTGTAAACACCATGGAAGCCAATCAGCAGCACTATGAAGTTCCCACTCAGTTTTATCAATATTGCCTGGGTAAAAATCTAAAATATTCAAGCGGTTACTGGAAAGATGGGGTTACTGATATTGATACCTCCGAAGATGATATGCTGGCGCTAACCTGTCTACGTGCCGGATTGCGGAACGACCAGCAGGTGTTGGAGTTGGGCTGCGGCTGGGGTTCGCTGTCTTTATATATGGCGGCAAAATTCCCAAAAAGCATATTTAAAGTGGTGTCCAATTCGCGCACGCAAAAAATGTTCATCGACGGAAAAGCTAAGGAACGCGGTATAAAAAACCTGGTGGTTATTACTGCGGATATGAATACATTCAGCATCGATGATCAGTTTGACCGGATCGTATCAGTTGAGATGTTTGAACACATGCGAAATTACCAGTTGCTGATGCAAAAGGTGGCCTCATTCTTAAAACCGGATGGAAAAGTGTTCATTCACATCTTTACCCATAAAGAATATGCTTATTTGTTCGAGGTAAAAGATGATACCGACTGGATGAGCAAATACTTTTTCACCGGTGGCATTATGCCTAGCGATGACCTGTTTTTTTACTTTAATGACCATTTAACAGTCGAAAACCATTGGCATGTAAGCGGTACCCACTACGCCAAAACATCCGAAGCCTGGTTGAAAAATATGGAAGCGCACAAGAAGGAGATTATGCCATTGTTTGAAGCGGTTTATGGCAAAGAACAAGCTGTAAAATGGTGGGTTTACTGGCGCCTGTTTTATATGGCCTGCGCCGAGCTATGGAACTATAACAAGGGGAACGAGTGGATGGTAAGTCATTATTTATTTCATAAAACCGGGGCATGATAAGATTAGTAATTATCATTATAATATTCCTTATTTCCCTGCTGGCTGTACTAAGAGCGCCAGCTTATCCTTTGTGGCTGCTGGCGATAGCGATTACTGAGTTTCCATTGATATTTGCCAGTATTACTGTTGTTGTTTTGTTCGCCGGTCTTTGGGTTGGAAAATACCAGCTTGCGGGGAGTGTAATTGGTATTATTGCACTGCTCCTATTCATTTCACCCATTTTAAGATCTTACCTTATCTCAAGGCACCTCGCGCAACATCTTGCTGAAGCTTTTAGCCTTCAAAGTATAGCATCAGAAAAGGATGATACACAGCCATTCGATTTTGACAAATTATTCAAATTATCGCCTAAAGATGAAGTAAGCAGTCATGCGATTACTTATGTAACCTATAAGGACACCTCTTTAGCACTTGATTTTTTTCCTTCAAAAATATTGGGTAAAAGGCCTTGCGTAATAGTGGTTCACGGTGGTTCCTGGAGCAGCGGCGACAGCAAGCAATTGCCCGGGCTCAATAGCTACCTGGCCAAAGCGGGTTATAATGTTGCAGCAATAAATTATCGCCTTGCCCCAAAATACAAAAACCCTGCCCCGATAGAAGATATAAAAAATGCCCTGGACTATTTCCGGAAGCATGCGGACGAATTGCATATCGATACCAGTAATTTTGTTTTGCTGGGGCGGTCGGCAGGGGCGCAAATTGTGTTGTTAGCCGCTTATACGTTGCATGATAAGGGGATAAAAGGCGCTATTGATTTTTATGGCCCGGCCGATATGGTATGGGGGTATTCTGTTCCATCCAATCCTTTGGTTATGGATAGCCGGGGGGTGATGGAGGCTTACCTGGGAGGGCCTTACTCCAAAATACCTCAAAAATACGCTGCAAGTTCGCCAATTGAGTTTGTTGATAAAACCACTGTTCCAACGCTCATCATACACGGCACCAATGACGTGCTGGTTTCCATTGAACACAGTCGGCGTTTAAATGCGAAATTACAGGAGAACGATGTAAAGCACTATTGGCTCGAGCTGCCCTGGGCAACGCACGGATTTGACTACAACCTGAACGGGCCGGGCGGGCAGTTGTCCACGTATGCGGTTGAGCGGTTTTTAAACGCTGTAACCAAGTGATATGCTAAAAACAGCCATTATAGGGACAGGTATCGCGGGTATGGGCTGCGGGCATTTTTTGCACCAGCACGATGACCTCACCCTTTATGAACAGAACGATTATGTTGGCGGGCATACCAATACGGTGACTGTGAATGAGGACGGCAAACCAGTTTATGTAGACACCGGCTTTATGGTTTTTAACTATAAAACGTATCCTAATCTATGCAAGCTTTTTGCGGAACTGGGTGCCCCCGTTAAAAGGACAGAGATGTCGTTTAGCGTTCAGCATGTTCCCAGCGGCCTGGAATACAGCGGCTCCAGTATCAATCATTTGTTTGCACAGCGCAAGAATATTTTTAACATTCCTTACATCAAAATGCTGATGCAGATAGGCCGTTTTAATAAGGAAAGCGTTCAAATACTGGACAATCCCCGCTATGCTGATTACTCTATTGGGCAATACATTAAAGAATTTGGCTATAGCGAAGATATGCTTTGGAAATACCTGGTGCCGATGAGTTCAGCAGTATGGTCGACGCCGATGGAGCAGATTCTGGATTTTCCAGTAGTAACCCTTATCCGTTTCTTTCAAAATCATGGTTTTTTGGGGCTGGATACACAGCATCAATGGTACACTTTGGATAAGGGCAGCCAATCCTACCGGGAGTTGCTGATCAAGCCGTTTAAAGACAGGATCTATATCAACCGGAAAGCTGTAAAGGTATCCCGCCGGGATGTGAAAGTGATCGTTAGTGCCTCGGACGGATCTGAAGAGACATTTGACAGGGTGATCATCGCTACCCACGGAGACCAGGCCCTGGCTCTATTAGATCAGCCAACAAACGAGGAGCAAAAACTGTTAGCTCCGTTCAAATATCAATATAACAAAGCAGTCCTGCATACGGATGAAAATACGATGCCTAAAACAAAACTGGCATGGAGCAGCTGGAACTACCGCATACAAGCAGACGGAAGCAAATTGCTCCCAAGCACCATTTACTGGATGAACAGCCTGCAGCAAGTGTCTGAAAAGAAGAATTATTTTGTTTCCATCAACCCGCATGATAACCTGGATGAGAAAAAGATCATCAAAGAGATCGATTATGAGCATCCTTTATTTGATGTACAGGCCATAAATGCCCAGGCACAATTGCATACTTTAAATCAGAACGGGCCGGTTTATTTTTGCGGCAGTTATTTTAAATATGGTTTTCATGAGGATGCATTTGCAAGCGCGGTGAATTTGTGTTCGCAATTGTTGGGTAAGGCGGTTTATGAAGATACGCTAATCGATCCACCTGTTTAATTCGTATATTCACTTATGGCAAACTCTTGCTTATATAAAGCCCGTGTAATGCACAACCGCCTGGCGCCCAAAAAGCATCAGTTCCATTACAATGTCTTTATGTTTTATCTGGATTTGGACGAAATTGATACGCTGGACAGGCAAATGAAATTTATGAGCCGCAACGGGTTCAATCTTTTCAATTTCAGAGATAAAGACCATTTGCAGTTGCCTAAGGAAAAGCCGGATACTTCAAAAAACATTCGGAGCCATATTACAGATTACCTGCAAACGCAAGGTGTTGTTCTCGGTGCAGGTCGCATTATGGTGCTTACAAATTTATGTACCTTAGGGTATCAATTTAACCCTATTTCTTTTTATTTTTGTTATGATAAGGATGACCAGCCGCTTTGTTCCATTGTGGAAGTCTGCAATACCTTTCGCGAAATGAAGCCTTATTTCTTAGGGACCGAAACCAAACAGGATGGTCATTATAAACTAAATACGGCCAAGCTTTTTTACGTTTCGCCGTTTATTGACATGGATACCAATTTCGATTTTGATTTGCAGGTCCCGGATGAGAAACTGCAAATTAGGATAGATGATTTTGACCAGCAGGGTAAACGGTTTTTTATCAGCACATTAAGCGGAAACCGGAAACCTTTGACCGATGCAAATCTGTTGATTTATTTTATTAGCTTTCCGTTAATTACTTTAAAGGTTATCAGCCTGATACACTGGCAGGCATTTAAGCTTTGGTTGAAGAAACTCCCATTCCACAAAAAGGATGCGGACAAGGAATTGCAAAAAGAAGTTTACAGACCCTACAAATCAAATTATATAACCGAAAAAACCTAATAACCGATAAAATCCGTACGTAGTAAAAAAACAAAGAATACTGCCATGCCGAATTCACTAACCCTTGTTAAAAAAAATGGTTTTTACCAGGATATCGTTTTGAAATTCCTGTCGGCCATGGATAAGGGTAATCTTTATCTTACCCTTCCGGCTGGTGAACAAATTACGATGGGGAATGGCGAAGGAAGCATCGCAGCGCGTATCGTTATCAAGAGCAATGAGTTTTATAAGCAGGTTATCCTTTTTGGCGATATAGGATTCGGTGAGGCTTATGTGGACGGCCTGTGGGATACCGATAACATTACCAACGTAATTAAATGGGTATTGCTGAACATCGAAAAAGCACCAGGGTTATCCGGAAGCAAAACGCAGACTTTTGCACTCAACTTGTTAAAATGGTTTAACAAAATTGCCCATTATAAAAAAGCTAATTCCATTGATGGCTCCAGGAAAAACATTTCCGCGCATTACGACCTGAACAACGATTTTTTTGCAAGCTTTCTTGATCCTTCCATGACTTATTCAAGCGCCTATTTTTATAAGGATGGCTTAAGTTTGGAAGAGGCCCAGTTAGCCAAGTACGAGCGTTTGTGCGGGCAACTGCGTCTAAAACCTACCGACCATGTGCTTGAAATTGGCAGCGGTTGGGGTGGCAATGCCATATACATGGCTAAAAACTACGGCTGCAAAGTAACGTCGTTGACCATATCGGCAGAGCAGCATAAATTGGCCAGGGAACGCGTCGAGGCGGAGGGGTTGAGCAACCGGGTAAACATCATTATGCAGGACTATAGGCTAATGCAGGGCCAGTATGATAAGATTGTGTCGATAGAAATGCTGGAGGCCGTGGGGCACAATTACCTCGATGTTTATTTTAGAAAGTGCCAGGACCTGCTGAAGAAAAACGGCATATTGGCTATACAAGTCATCACCTCACCTGATTCAAGATATGAGAGTTTACGCAGGGGGGTGGACTGGATACAAAAGCATATTTTCCCCGGCACTTTACTTCCATCAATATCGGCCATTAATGGCGCGATAAACCGCACCGGCGACCTAACCATGGTCGACCTGAAAGATATTGGCTTACACTATGCCATAACTTTAAAGCTGTGGTTCGACCAGTTTAATGCGAACCTATCAACCGTAAGATCATTGGGCTTTGATGATACATTCATTCGCAAATGGAACTACTACCTTTGCTATTGCGAGGCGGCATTTGAGATGCGCAATATTAACGTAATGCAGTTGGTTTATTCGAGGCCTAATAACGTTACTCGTTAGGTGGGTGGTTGATTAAGTTGGATTAGGTGAGTAGTTGATTTATAAATTCAAAGCATTACAACTTAGTCAACCCGTTTCTCCCTGAATCTGCTAAAAAAGATCAACGCCGTTAGGCAAAGTGCAAAGCCGCATACCCCGTTTAATCGCAGGCCGTAATCGTTGCCGGGGTCTTTCCCATACACGGTGAGAAAGGCAAATAAGGCAATACCCAATGTTTGTCCCATTTTTACAAATAAATACTTTACTGCGAAAAACATCCCCTCCCGGTTTTCGCCCGTCTCTTTTGCATCATCCTGGGCTATCTCGGCTAATATGGCATTGGGCAAAATGCCCAGTGCGGCCAAAGGAAATGAGGCACAAAGCACAAGGGCATAAACTTGCACGTAAGGGGAAGCCGGAAATTTGCCAAGGAAATAGATCGCCACAAAAATGAGGCTTAGCAAACCAAATGAAAATAATACAAGCGGCTTTTTACCGATCTTTTTGGAAAGGTAATTAATGAGTGGATAAAAAACCAAAGAAAATACTACCATCGCTCCCATCAATGCACCGCCCATGGATTCGGGCAGGCCAAGCAGTACGGTGACGAAGTACAGCAGCCCGCTTGAGATAATGCTCAGGGCCATATAAAAGGAAAAATCGGAAATTAGATAATATTTAAAATTTGAATTGCTGAAAGTCCTTTTGATCGCCGTCCAAATAGGCAGGTGCGTAGGTTTACCGCTCGAATATTTTCGTTCATCAATAGCAAATACAGGTATCAGCATAATCAATCCCGCAAAAATGCACAGCCCCCATATAGTATATTGAACAGCAGCATCACGGTTGGTAACATGAAATATTTTCTGAACAACATCGGCATAATTGTTTACCAAAGCGGCTATAACAATACCAATAACAAAACCCGCCTGTTGAAAGGAGGATAGCTTTACTTTTTCAGCGTTGGTACCGGCTAATTCGGGTAATAAGGCATTGTATGGTATAATGTAGGCCGTAACGCTCATAAAAAACAGGGTCATATTAGCAGCCAGCCAGGCCGCGTTGCTGCCACTCTGGCCCAATACCAGCGGGTAAAAGGTTAGACTGCAAAAAAAGACAGCGGGCAAAATGGCCCATTTCATAAAGGGGACGCGCCGGCCTCTTGGATTTTGGCTTTTATCGCTCATGGAGGCAATAAAAGGATCGAACAAAGCATCAATAAACCTGCCCGACGCAGCTATGATAGACAGGATATTTATCACGCCGAGTAATAGTAACTGAGGCACCAGCGGAACCAACCCGGCGTTGGATGGCGGCAGGTAAAAGTAGGGCAGCATCACGATAATAATATTCGTCATGATGCTCCAGCCTATCATTCCGCAAGCGTAGGCAAGCTGTTTATTTAAAGGTAGTTTTGCAACCGGCATTTGTTGCAAGATGCGAAATATTTTTTGTCTGGACCGTTGATTTGTGTGATTTTAAGATTGCGCTGATGGTATTTATTGGCCTTCCTGCGCGCGCGAATTGCACAGAAAATTGCTTTTAAAGTCTCCCCTACCGGGGGAGATTATTCACATTATTATTTGATTTTTAAAGGTGTTCATGAGGGCTACGCCGTTTAGAGGGGGCGCGGGCTTTACAACCCCGAATAATAGTCATACCCCTGCTCGGCCCAGTAATCGCGGGGACGGGTATTGCTAAAGTTCATGCTGCCGATGCGTTTCAAATTCTTTATACCATATTTAACCGGGATAATGAGTCTTAAAGGTTGTCCGTGCTGGCCATTTAGTGGCTTCTCATTAACCTCATAGGCAAGCAGAGTTTGTGGATGGAGTGCGCTTGGCATATCAATCCCTACATAATATTGCTTATCGGGTGTTTCGAGGCCAACATATTCCATTTTTGCTTCGTCCTGTAATTTAAAATGAGCAATAAAATCAGTGAATTTTACGCCGCCCCAATGCGATATCTGATCCCAGCCTTCAACGCATTTAAAATCATAAATGATCTCTGTTTTTGGCAATGCCCTCAACTCATCCAACGTGATTTGTAATACTTCACCCGACTTCTTTTTGACCTGTAACTTCCAGTTCTCCGGTGGCAGTTTACCTTCAGATCCAATGTCGCTATTATGCCTTACCACCTTGGCAGCCATTGATTTTGGATATGTTTTTACCAGGTGGTTCTCGTTGAAAGCTAACCGTCTGAAAAATAGTTCGGTTGCATTAAGCGCACGGCGTAAAGGCTTATGCGCGCCTGCGGTAATGCCTGCTGTTTCTTCAGGCGAGTTATACAGCCATTTCCAACCCCCATAGGTGCCGGCGGCAAAAGCTCCAAATACAGTAAATGATATAAAGTTGCGACGCTGTATCTTTTGCTCAACGGTCAATTCTTTCTTAACCCTTTTCTTCTTCATGCGGAGTTTCAATTACTGGTTTTGGTTGTTCGTTTATCACTTCGAATCCTGATACAACCGATCTGAAATTGTTCCATCCGGCCAGCAACACCTGCACCACATGGATCAAGAAAAATAAGACATAACCTATCGTTAATGCAAAATGGAAGATCCTGGCCAGGTGGTAACCACCGCATAGCCAAACAAGCCAGTTAAACTGCACCGGTTTATATATGGCAAGCCCGGTTATTACCGAACCAATGCCCATTAAGATAATGGCGGTATAGGCAATGCGCTGTGCCGCATTGTACTTATTCTGCGGCGGAGCTGTTTTGCGGATATGCAGATCGTGCAAAAGCACCAGCCAGGCTTCCTTAAATGAATGCCGGTTAGGCACCAAATGCCGCCATTCGCCCGAAATAACGGTGTACAAAATATAGAATATCCCATTCAGCGTAAAAAACCACATAAACAGGAAATGAAAGGCCATTCCTTCGGCCAGGCGTGCCGGAATATGCAACAATTTATAATACCAATCCGGGAAAAAACGTACAAAGGTATGCCCGAATATCGTAACAGTGTACACATCATTTGCCCAATAAATGAGCATCCCGCTCCATATCATAATGGCCAGTATAGGGAAATTGACCCAATGCGTCCATCGCATAACTAAGGGATGTTTTTCTTTAATAACTTTCATTAACAACAGTTAAATTTTACAAATTATTTAGCATTAGCACTTACTGTAGATGGGAATGCTGCTTTTGCAGCCCCTTCAATTTCGCCATTTGCTGTGTTTTGAATAAAGCCGATCACTTCCCAGTTTTGTGGATTAAAGCCCCGGAGCAAAGCTATATTTTCGGTACCGCTATTACTGCTCTTTAACGATACACTTTGCAATTTATTAACGATTTGAACATGCGACAAAATACGCCCGCCATTTTCGCCCGCCTGCACTTTTGTGGTTGCCGTTTTCTCTACCAAGGCAATCAGCAATGAGGCATTATTCGCAGCACCTTCAGCAGAATATTTTAAACTTGCCTTATCGCCCGTCACTTTTATTTCACTTAAAGTAAGCTCTGCTTTTGCCGGTTTGAGCAAATTACTTTGAATGGCATTGCGTAACTTATCCTCTTCCGACCCGATAAGTTCAGTTCTGCCGTTCACTATAACCTGCGGCGTATAAACGGAGGAAAGTTTTAACCAATGGGCGTAGGTCCTTTGCCTGTCTGAATATTCAGCGCTGCTGAATACATCTTTCCATCCCAGGCGGTTCCAATAATCCACATGAAATGCCAGGATATAAACCGGCTTGTCATGGCTTTCTTTTTGTACCCTCGCTACCAGCGCATCAGCAGGGGGGCAGCTTGAACAACCCTCGGAAGTAAAAAGTTCAATTACTGCAAAACCTTTATTCGCAGTGTCCTCTTTAGGGGATTTACCCGGCCTGGTATTGGTAAAAGCAATGCTTGCTGTAATCGCTATGGCTATGCAGGCGAACCCAATAAATATTTTAATTGACCTCATTTTTTATAGTTAATTAAATTGATAAATATTTACGCACTTGGTCGGCTTGCAGATTGAATCCTTACAATAAAATTAATATTTTTTTCGCAGCAAAATTTGTTTTAATTAATCTGTAAGGGTTTAACATAATTAACGACTAAAGAAGGCACGAATTACACGAATGAAACAAGAGCACCAATTTCACGAATTAGGGCTAATTCACACGAATTTGTTTGGTATAAATTCGATTTAATTAGTGTAATTCGTGTAAATTAATCAGTGACATATTTATGAATAATCTGTTAGATCCTCACCAATGGGTTAAGGCGCATGCCGATTATCTTTATGCTTATACCATCACACGCATCAACGACGAAGAGCAGGCAAAGGACCTGGTGCAGGAAACTTTTTTGGCGGCGCTCGAAAAGGTAAACAGTTTTGAAGGCAAAAGCTCCGAACGCACCTGGCTAACTGCTATTTTAAGGAATAAGATAGTTGACGTTTACCGAAAAAAGTCATCAGCATTGATCAATTCCGATATTAGTAGAGCTGAACAGGAGCAAGCCGATTTTTTCGATAGTGATACCGGGCACTGGACCAACCAACGTGCTCCGCAGCAATTTGGTATAGACAACCATGATCCGATCCTTAATAAGGAGTTTAACCAAATTTTGCTGAAATGCATGCAGAAACTCCCGGCGTTATGGATGTCGGTTTTTACGATGAAGCATATGGACGATGAAACAACAGATATTATTTGCGCCGAACTTAAATTAACTGCGTCGAATTTTTGGGTGATCATCCATCGGACCAAACTTAACCTGAGGGCTTGTCTTCAAAAAAACTGGATTTAAAACTATGGGACCGTTAAAAAAGATCATTAACAACTGTAAGCAGGCTACCTTTCTGATTGAGAAGAAGCTTATCGGCAAGCTCACGCTTCGCGAAAAGATGGTGTTAGGCATCCATTTGATAGGATGCTCGTGGTGCAGGCTTTACGACATACAAAGCCGCAAGATCGGGGAAATGGTCCGCCAGCTTTTTCACAGTTCAGTAAGCGCGGATGCCCGGCTGGATGACAATTTTAAAAAGGAGCTGCAGGAGCGTATTGAAGAAAAATTGAATAAAAATTAAAAATACTTTGTAAGTTTTTTTAGTGACGCCCGACTAAGGGGGTAATTCTTAAAAAATCATTAAAAACTAAAACCAAGTATGAAATCAATTTTTTTAAAAAAAGCGGTTGTTGCCGCTGTGATCGCCTCGTTCTTTAGTCTTAACCTGCAAGCCGCTGCGCCTATACCAGGCGATACCACTAAAATGTCTAAAATGAAAATGGACAAAAAGATGGATAAGAAAATGAGTAAGATGAAAAAGAAGGACAAAATGGCTAAAGACACCATGAGCAAAATGTGAGTTGTTTTTTGTTTTAAAAGAGGAGGGGGTGTATTCCCCCTTTTTTATTATGCAAAACTGTAAATATCTTTATAGCACATTTCAAAACAAAATGAAAAACTTGTTACTGCTATTTTTACTTTACTCCGGAGTGGTTTTAGCCCAGGAAAAGCTTAGCCCTACCCATCAATTTACGATATCAGGACAGATTAAAAAGGAATCAGTGATCACAATGGATTCCTTAAACAGCTATCCGTTAAAAACGATAGGCGATATTAAAGTGACTAACCATCTTGGAGATTTCAAACATCAGGACGATAAGCTAAAGGGCGTTTTATTAAAGGATATTTTGAACCACGTCGAATTAACCGCCAACAGCCCCAAATTGTATAGTATGTTTTACTTTACCTGTGTTGGTGCAGATGGTTATAAAGTTGTTTATTCCTGGAATGAGTTGTTTAATACCGAAGTAGGTAACCAGATTTATATCCTAATGGAAAAGAACGGAATCAAGGCGGATAAAATGCCAGAAAGTCTTCAAATGGCTTCTATCCTGGATTTTAAAACCGGGAGGAGATATTTGCATAATCTGGATAAGATCATTGTTAATGTAACCCGGTAGGGACGCAACGCTTGCGTCCTTCGAATATTTTATTTAGACGCAATTAATTGCGTCTCTACGGAATGCAAATTTCAAGTTCCGTCAATCCTTCGAGCTCCTGCGGATTGTGACTTACGATAAGTACCGTGGTGCCCAGCTCTTCCCAAAGCAGCTTTAGTTCAGCAATAAGTTCCTTCTTCATTTTTGGGTCGAGCGCCGAAAATGGTTCATCCATCAATAATAATTTTGGCTTTATAGCCATTGCTCTTAATATAGCTAACCTCTGCTGCTGCCCACCCGATAGGTACTCTGGTTTGTGTAATGATATAGTTTCCAGTTTACCAATAGCCAGTAAGTGTTTGATCCATTGTATATCGTCGGTGGCATATTCCAGGTGGTGCTGTATCGTCATGTTAGGGAACAGGGCATAGTCCTGGAAAACGAATCCTGCTTTCCTTTTTTG
>JANYAB010000213.1 GCA_025355225.1 Bacteroidota bacterium | reverse complement strand
TTTCAGGCAACGTGATTTATGTCATACCCAATAAAGGATGTTAAAAAATCCAAACTCAGAAATAATGTGTATCGCTGATTTAAATTTTTAAGTAATTAAATAATTATGAAATACATACACGTATATGCTTTGTTCCTGATGATTGTTTTTTACACTTTCTGTGAAGGGCAAAACAAAACAGACCCCTCAAAAGATAGTATCAAGTCTGAAACCGAAGGCGTATCCACTTCCTACGGACCTAACACCTCTGTTCGTACTATCAAGCAAGATAGAAAGGGCAATATGTGGCTTGTTTCAATCGAAGGGATTATCCGTTACGATGGAAAATCTTTCACCAATCTCACAAATAAAGTAGGTTCGCACAGAATCTGGGATGTTCTGGAAGATCGACGCGGAAATATTTGGTTCGCTACTATCGATTCAGGTGTTTATTATTACAATGGGAAGTCCCTTCAACATTATACAACCAGCGAGGGGCTTGCCAGTAACTCCGTTTTTGAAATTTATGAAGATAAAGCCGGCATTATTTGGTTCGGCACCGGAGGTGGGGCAAGCCGTTACGATGGGAAATCTTTTCGAAATTTTAAAATGAATGTACCTCCCCCCGTTATTCAAACTGATTCTATCCACGTATCAGGCCACCACAAACAGCTTCTGCACCCAGAACTTTATTGGATGGTTAATGAGACCAATAATCGTGTTCATACTATCATTGAAGACAAAACAGGGAAATTCTGGTTTGGAACATGGGGCTATGCCAGCGTTTATGATGGAAAAACGTTTACCACTATAACCAAAAAAGACGGAAAACCTTTTACAAAGGTTCGTTCGATAATCGAAGATAAAAAAGGCAATATTTGGCTCGGTGGAGGTGATGGCCTTTGGCGCTTTGACGGCACAACATTTACCCAGTTCACCAAGAATTCTGTTGGTTATGTCTACGAAGACCGGAAAGGAAACATTTGGACTAGTTCAGAAAGGGATAATGGCGAAGTTTGGGCGCTTTCGTTTTATGATGAGAAATCCTTGTCTAATAAAAAGCCAACGGTAACCGAAATTATGTCAGGAGGAAGCGGTCTTTTTGAGATTGTAGAAGCCCGTGACGGAAGTATCTGGATTGGCGCATCTGATGGAGTGTATCGTTATGATGGAAAGACCATCACGGACTTTAAAGGTAAAGAGGGGCAGAACTAACGTTTGTTGTACGGTAACGTAATTAAAAGAAAAATGAAAAGTTACTCACAGATTTGCACTTTGTTCCTGATGCTTGTTTTTTACACTTCCCGTCCCCACAGGGTCTGTCAAAGACGACCCTGCGCTGCAATAAGATTGCAGGATAGATACCTCTTTAGTCGGTGAAAGATACTATGGCCTTTGAAAAATAGGGGGTGTTGTTTTATTGTGCTCCGTTTCCGGTGCACCGCGAACGGTTGGAACTCTGGAACCTTTGGCTAAGTCGCGGCAACTATTAAACTGACAGCGACATGGCGTTTGGAAAAGAAATATAAAACTTGCTCCCAACGTTTTCCTGGCTTTTCATCCATATATTACCCTTATTTATTTCGATAAAATCGCTACAAATTCTGAGGCCTATACCGGTACCTTTTTCATTTGCGGTGCCTAAAGTTGTATGTGTTGTAAAAGCAAATATTTTATCCTTATCAGCGTCCTTTACCCCCATTCCGGTATCTTCTACAGATAAAATGATTTTATCATTTTCGATATAGCTGTTTATACTAATTGAGCCGCATTGTGGCGTAAACTTGATAGCATTTGACATTAAATTGCGCAATACAATTTTAACCATTTCGCGATCTGCAAATACACCGGTGCCGGGAGGTAAAAAATTTTCAACAATCAGTTTTTTTTGCGCGATATGGTTTTGCAGGTCATTTATGTTTTCGGCTATCAGTTCGTGGGCGTCAAAAGGCAAAGGATTAAAATTAAAACCCTGCAATTGATTTTTCGACCATATCAGTAAATTATCAAGTAGTTCGAGTGTATTTATAATATCACTCTTTATTATAGGAGTGGTTGCAGCCATTTCTTCGCTATCCAGGTCGCCGGCCTCCCATAAGGTAAACATACTTATTACTTGCGTTATCGGGCTGCGGAGATCGTGCGAAATAACAGAAAAAAGTTTATCCTTAACTATGTTACTATTTTCAAGCACCATGTTTTGTTCATTAATAATTTTATTTTGAGCTTTTACTTTGTTGTTGATATGCTTGAAATAAATCAATCCGCAGCAAATAACAATTATCCCAATCACTAAACCTGCCACAATAATATGTTGATTGTTAATAATGGCCTGATTTTTTTCTTCGGCGAGGCGCAGTCGCTGGTTTTCGTCTTCCCGTTTTTGCGATTCAAACTTTATGTTGTATAATGCCACTATCCTGTTTTTGTTAATATTTATTAAACTATCATTCAGTTTATTGTACATTGAATAAGCAGTTAGAGCGGCCCCATAATCTTTTTTTGCAGAGTCAAGTAAATAAAACTCATAATAAATTTGGACCCTGTCGTCAACATCACGCGTTTTTTTGGTCAGCAGGTCACTTTGTATTAATATCTCCCGGGCTTTATCATATTTTTTCAGGGCAAAGTAAATCCGTTCTTGTGTTAAATAAATCTCGGCTAAGTCCTTTGCCTCAATATTACCTTTTGCTTTTTGAGTGGCGATAACTTTGTTGCAATAAGCTAACGCTGTTTTGTATTTCTTTTCCTTCAAAAGAACCGAGGCTATGTTCGAATAACAAAACGGTAAGTAGTCGTCATCATTTATCTTTAACGCTAACGCCAGGGCTTTGCTGTAGCTGACATGTGCTTTCCCAATTTCACCCATTCTTTCATTAACATCACCAATATCGCTCAATAAAACTATCTCCAGGTTAGCCCGGTTTAATTTCTTTGCGAGTTGGAGCGCCTGCGAAAAATAGGACATAGAAAGCTTATAGTCTTTAAGACCATGATAATAAATGCCTATGTTAGTTAAAATGCGGGCACAATTCAGCTCATCATTCGATAGCTTAAAAATCTTATAAGCTTTGTCGAGGTATTCAAGCGCCAGCGGGTTGGCATTATTCTGCATGTACACCGTACTTAATCTTCTGTAAGCATAACCCTCACCCGGCAGGTATTTTAATTGCCGGGATAGTGCAATTGCTTCTTCCGAATAATTTTTTACAGCGCCCCAGTTATTGTCATTATAATAGCTAAAGGCTAAATTGTTAAGTATTTTTACCCGGTCTGTATCAGGTTTGAGATGATTTTGAAGTACTTTTTTTAAACTGTCCGAAGTGCTTTGCCGGGCGCAGGCGTGCTTACTTAAAACAAGAAGTATAAAAAATATACATAATTTAACATTTAAGCTCATGAAACAGCATTAATTAACTTATGCTTAAGTATTGTATACGATTAGGAAGTCTATTAAGTTTTCTGTATTTTATCAGATAGGCTGTGTCTCCAGCGAACGGAACACATAGTAGCATTTCAGCCGAACATGGTTTTATAATTAACTCAAGTTGTTAGTTAAGGTATCATTTTGTTTAATGTAAAAGCGAAGATGAATAAAGTGATTTTCCGTCTCCGCAGGGTCTGTCAGAGACGACCCTGCGCTGCAATATGACCGCAGGATAAATACCTCAATAGTCGGTTATAGATACTACGACCTCATGTGAATATCCATAACGCACACTCTCAATGCGCAGGGTCGTCTTTGACAGGCCCTGCGCTGCGCTATGACTATAGAACTGGTAATTTTCCGATAGCTAATATATGTATACAATAAGTGACGAAACGTAAAACCTCTCCATCACACAGACAGGGTGCGCAGGGTCCTCTCTGACAGACGCTGCGAGGACAGAAAAAATTTATATGCGGGCTAAATTAAAGCCCCTATATTTGGTGTCAAAATTTACAATATATAAATGGCAAAGGCATCTGAGATTAAAGTTGGAAATATTTTACGCTTTAAC
>JANYAB010000164.1 GCA_025355225.1 Bacteroidota bacterium | reverse complement strand
CTATATTACCTACACCTTTAGCCATCGGTGCAAAAAAAACATACCAACCGTCATTGATGGCGTTTCCCTTCCAGATACGTTCCGGCGTACCAGTTTTACCGGCAACGCTTATGCCTAATATGGGTTCTTTCGGGGCACTCTGTTCAATCATATACTTTGTAAGCAAAGCGGCATATTGCGGATCGTCTGCAATTTTAATACTCCCTTTTACGGGCTGCAGCGTGTCATTTGCCTTTAACATAAACCTGTTAGCAACCAGTGAACCATTATTAGCGACTGCAGAAATAAGCCTGGCTACAGCAGCCGGCGTTGCAATAAGTTCACCCTGTCCCCACGCCATACCAGAGATCCCTTTTGAACGGCCCCGCCGGATATTATTGGGATCAAACCTGGGTTTGGTATTAAATTCTGTTGTTCGCCACAACTCTCTCCACTTTTCATCCTGCACCTCATTATCAGGTTTCTTGTTGTAAAAGTAACCGCCCACGCCGTGCAGAAACATGCCTGCTTTCAGGTAAAGCGTTCCCATGTTTTCTTCCAGATGTTCCCCGTTGGCCAATTTAATAAAGTACACATTATTTGATTTGGCAATTGCTCTTTCCATCGTTATCAGCCCGGTTTCGTCCGGCTCAATACCTTTTGTACGTATCCGTTCCGCAGTGCTTACGTTAAATTTTACAGCATCCGCGGCTAATCCCATTTTATTAAAAGCTGCCATCGCAGTTAAAACCTTTGCTGTAGAACCCGGCTGTGTGGCATAAGTAAAACCAAGATCGGTGGTGGTCATCCATTGAGATAGTTTATTTTGCTCTGCGACAGGCATAGTCAGCTGATCATAATTATGCACCGGCGGCAAAGGATAAACTGCCGAAGTAAGTACATCCCCGGAGGCAGCCTCCATTATCACAACAGATACCCTGTTATCATTCAGGGAGGTATCTTCAGAAATAGCATGTTGAATATTGGTCTGCAACGCTGCATCTACCGTTAATTGAACATCACGGTTCTTTTTTTTAAAGGCGTCTACCTCTACACTGTTTATACCCGCTATCAATAAGGGAGCTATCGCACTGTAGTCTTTTTTATTGACCGACATTTCCTTTATACCGATAGGAAGAAAACGACCTTCCCGGTATCGGCTGGCATGAACGTTATAGCTGCTTGATGGCATTTTAAAACCACGTAATTCGGCGGCATGTTCATACTCGGCAAAATATCCGTTGGTACTACCATTAAAAACTTCCGTATTTGCATCGCCCACCCAAAAAAACATTTGTTCGTCAAATGGATAATAGCGATTTAAACGTTTATGCATTGCTGAATCCAGATCGTAACCTCTTCCGGTGATCGTATCTAATGAATTTCGCTGTTTCTTCACCAGCATGGGGTCGCTGGTCGCAAGTACCAGCCCGTTGCGGTCGTAAAGGGTGCCTGCCTGCAGCTTGTTCATCAAGATGGCGATCCTGGGATTATAACTGAACATACGACCCCCGGTCCTGTCGGCTACCAAAGCCGGTTTTACGATCCATGTTTTACTGTCGAAAAGATAACTTGAAATATTGATGACCAGCAACAGGACGCCGATGCCGGCCGCCAATAAAGCAGGCAGCAGGTTACGGTCCTGCTGACGGGTAATAAACGCCATTTGCACCGGTGTACCTTTAACGGTTGACGCCGACAATAAAAATCCCGCGGCGAGGAAATTAGCTACCAGGGATGAGCCGCCATAGCTTTCAAATGGCAGGGCCACACCAGATAATGGAAGAGCTCCGGTAGATCCTCCGGCTATGAGTAAAAACTGAATAAAAGTACAAATGCCTATGCCGGCGCACAAATAAAACAGGAATGGCCTGCCGGTTTCGCGACCAATAGTAATGGAACGGTACAGATATAATAGAAATAATAAAAATATACTTACAATGCCCGTCCATCCAAACCCTTCACCAATAGCCGGTAAGATCATGTCGGTATGCGCTTCCGGGATCGTTTTGGCAAACGCACGCCCTATACCCTGTCCTGTCATTCCACCGCCCGACATCGCCCAAAGTCCATTGGCTACCTGGTCGCCCCCATAAACTTCATTGTTCCAGGGATCTTGCCAAATAGCTTTGCGGTCGACCAAGCGTTGGACCGGCCCCGGGGCTAATTTACTGATATATGGAAGTTTATCGATTGTTAAAAACGCAGACATAATCAGCAACACAATAATAGCAGACTCGCTTATAGGTCTACGTTTAACCAGGAATATAAACGAAAGTATTATAAATGAAGCTAATGTAGAAAGCCATATATTTTTAAATAGCCAGGTGATCAGCACATAAAATACGATTGTGCCCGCCATGAACATAAAATCGCCCCGGGAGAAGGAGAACAGGATAATAAAAGCAAAACAGATTACCATTGCCGGGCCCATATCGCCCAGCAGCAAGAAAAGCAGCAGCGTAAATGCTATACAGATAAGGGCGAATGAAAAGAACGACCATCTTTTGCGCCAACTCGCATACTCACTGATGAATTTTTCATTTGCTGCAAAAAAACCAGCCAGGAATAAGACCACCAAATACTTAATGATCTCGCTGGGCTGAAAGCCAAACAGATTAACCTTTACCCCGCTTCCCTCGGGCCCCGAACCGAAACGGATAGTCAGCATTAGAAGTACCATCGCTAAAATGATCCAGGGCCATCCATTGGCTGCCGTTCTGTTATTCTTAAAGATCAACATGCGATAAATAATGTTATCTGCAGTGAACCTGCGGAGGTTGCAGGTTAAGAGGACCATCATGGCAACACTTCCTAAAACTAAATAAGCCAGGGAATCCTTTGCAAAAAAACGATCCCTTAACGGATCCTGCAGGCTTAAAAGCGTTAAAAAGGAAATGCCGGTAAGCACCATAATAAGGGGGAGTACAAGTTGGTCTGCGGTTGGGAGTTTCCAACTAAGGATTACATGAAGAATAAAGAAACAACCGAAAAAAGAAAGGGTGATGATCCCGTACCAAATATTAAAAGCTGTCGGCATCCGAATGATCAGTGCCTTTTCCTTTTTTAGAATATTAAAATCTTTGGTTGATAAAAGCCTGATGGTGTGGGCTGAGCGGTAAAAGGTGAATTGTTCATCTTTATCGAGGTTTTCGGTACCCAACGACCTGCCAAACTGGTAACCTGGCTGCAGCGGCAAAACTTCAAAAGCTTTATTTGCTGGTAAATTTTTGAAAGTAAATTCACCGCTATTGTCGGTACGGACAAATGCTGTAAGAGATTGCAAATGAGATTTACCCTGTTCATCTTTTAGATAGCCGACTTCATAGCCTTTGCCTTTTTCTGAATGGGTTTTAACCTGACCGCTTTCTTCATCATCATATATACTGTCCTGCGGTACGATCATCCGCAGCCGGACCAGGGCCCCGGCAACAGGCAGCTTATTATCCAGCACTAAACCCGCAATGGAATTACCCGTAAGTCCAATATCTGTAATAGCAGGTAAATTGGGTGGGTTGTTTTGTTCCTGAGCGAAACGAACAGAATCTTCGCCTGTATATCCTAATAAAGCCCTGGAAACCAGAACCCTATCTTTAAATGACCGTCCACCCTTTCTGAACGCTTCATCAGCATTAACATTATATTTTAGTTTATTTAGTTCGCCTATATTATCAAATTTTTTACCGGTGTTGATCTTTTCGGAAACAACATTTTCAATCAGGTCGATATCTTTTTGATCTTCAAAGTAATGACCTCTTGAAAGTAGCCGAGCCAGGTTTTTTCCGGGATTAGCAGCGTTCAGGTTAATCATGGTACCATCGTGGAGGCGTTGGTCTACATCAGCAAAGTTCTGCTGAAGCACATAAAACAAGCGAAGGAACAACAAGCCGAGCAGTACAGCCGACAGCAACAAAAAGATACGTTCTTTTTTTCTGGCTCCCATTATTTATTAACAAGAGGTAAGGAATCCATTTTCAATTCGGGAGGCAGCAAATTGCCGCTGACGTACTTTTTATTCGCAAGGGCAAATCCGTTTTGAACGCCCAATATGCAATTCAGAAAACGCACGTTCTTCAGCTTCAGGGTGCTGTTTGAAAAAGAAACACCAACGGAAAAATTTGCAAATGACAAGCTATCTAAAAGTATGCTTTTACATTTTGGAGAAAGTATCATTGCGCTTCCTTTATAAGCGGAGTCGCATTGAAGGACGATACTGCCTTTTGCCTGGATCAACAAACTATCCCTGCTTATCTCGATTGCTCTACCGATGATTATAGGGCTTTTATATGCAGTATCAGAAAGGATAAGGATCTTGCCCTTAACCTGGTCAATGGCGTTTTGTAATTTAATTTCTTGTTCATTGGCTGGTTTCTTAACTATCAGCAGTGCCGATTTTGCGGGACTTGCATCACGAACGGGACGATTGAAATACAGGTAACCGCTGGCGGCCATGAAAATCAGCAATAGAAATATCAGTACCCAAACCGTCCCGTTATTTCTTTTGGGAGCGGGAGAAGAATGCGTTTCAACACGGTGGGATTGAGCGGTTACCGATTTTTTAGTATCGCTTACAGCGGCAGTCCGCTCCGTTAGGTGTGTTTTATGCTGCGGCGCAACCTTGTTATTTTGAACAAGAACCACAGTTATGTTGTCCTTCCCGCCACTATGGTTTGCAGCATCGATAAGCCGCTGTCCTTTCTCTTTTAAGGAACCTTTCCCCGCAAGGACATTTGTAATTACCGCGCTGCTTACCAGGTCGGTCAAGCCATCGCTGCATAATAGCAACATATCCCCTGAAAGGAAAGGTGATTGCCCGGTTTCTATGTAGTCGGGGGTTTTATCCAGATGGCCCTCAAAGCCAAGCGCTTTATTAATCTCGTTTCTCTTTGGGTGACTCATGGCTTCTTCCTCGGTCAACCTCCCGTTTTCTTCCAGGTAACCTACAAAAGACTGGTCATGCGTTATTTTAACAAGGGAACCATCCCTGAACAGGTACAACCGTGTATCTCCTACGTGGGCATAATAGAACTTATTATTAGGTATGTCCACAATAGCAAGCGTAGCAACGCAGGCCATCTGCTGGTTGGCACTTTTGCCTTGTTTTTCGAGTACAATAAGCTCATTTGCTTGTTGGAATCCATCGATTGCCATTGAAATGATGTCATCCAGGGGGCTTTCAAGTTGCTTAAGAATGGTTTCGCGGGTTATCGCTGCGGCGACTTCTCCGCCAGCATAACCACCAACGCCATCGATAACACAAGCGATAATAAATTCGCTATCAGCGGTTTCCTGCGCGATGAAGGTATCTTCATTTTTTTCCCGCTCTTTGCCGGTATCGGTGATGCCGAAAAATTGATCAGTCATTTGCTTTATGAGAATTTTTTATATCCAGGAAATGTGCCCCGAGCAATGCCGTGCAAAGTATGAGTAAGGAAGCTGACAGGATTTGTGACATAGTTTAAGATTTAAATAGGTTAATGCCTACGATACCATTTAATAATATTTTTGAGTTAACTGGGAGCTCTACCCAAACAGGCGTATTCACATCGCTTTTGGCTACTTCTGCTTCATTTAGAATTGTTAAATCCCCAAAAGACGCCAGGTAAAATTTACCGTCGGATTTGTTGAATCTTATCCTAAGGTGAGGCGTGTTCACCCATTCCGTCGGCACCTTGAAAATCGCAGGATCCTCCCGTGTTTCCTCATCGCCAGAAATAACGATCTCGTCGCTGTTCATTAAAAACTCAACTTTTTTTCCGGCAAATTGCTTTTCAGGAAGAATAGTTTCGAGCCGCGCCAGGTACTTTTTTCCGGGTTTAACCGCGCACTTATCATCAAATTCAAGTTCGTCCAGGTAGGGCAGTTCATA
>JANYAB010000106.1 GCA_025355225.1 Bacteroidota bacterium | reverse complement strand
CAAAAAAGCAGTAGCATTAGGTTTAAATCCTTTGATCTTGCCATCAACAGATTTTTCAAATAGTCGTTCGATCGCATTTCCGCTCAATTGCAATTCAGATAATAAAATATCTTTGGTAATATTTCCCTTATCTATTTTAGTCAATCCTTCAAGCAACGTGGCATCGGCAACTTTTAGCCACATCAGCCTCACATTATTCAGATGCGCAAACTGCTCACCAACCGTTCGTCCTTTTGAAGACGAAGTGTCTCCTAAATTTGCCTCATCTATGCTTTCAAGCAGATAGGCATTAATGCGATTATGAATTTGCCAGGTTTCAATCAGGGGATTCATTTTAATTTTATTTGGTTTAGATGATGTTGAAGATGACCAATATAATCCTGAGCAAGCCACTCCACCGTATGTAAACTCGCTTCGTTTTTACTGTTATCACATTTAGCACTTAACCTGTTTGACGGATAATTGTCCAACACCCTAGCAATTTGCATATTAAGCAAGCGCCAGAGTTGTAACAGGTCGGCGATTTCCATATCCTGGTAATGTTGCGCCTTTACCCATTCATCCTGCGCATATACCAGCTTAAAGTTCTCTTCATAGGTGCACCGCACAAAACGTTGTAAATTGATCTGGGCGCTATCGGTCAAATGCCCTATGATCTCTTTGTTAGACCACTTGCCGGGCATCGGTTTGTTTTCCCAGTCAATATACTTACTATCAACCAGTTGTATAAATTTTTCGATTCTGGCTGTAAGGTTATCAACAAAAGAGGTCATGATATGGAAAAGTTTGATTTAAAGATAGGAATGTTTTGTATTACCTTCAAAGCCTGGAAACATGGTATGGCATTAAATTACATCTGGATAGCTTTTTTTGTAATAGCGTTTGTTTTCGCCTTAGTAAAACTAATTTTTTTTGGCGACGCGGATGCTTTCAAAACTGTCGTCGACAGCTTGTTCAGTTCATCACAATCCTCTGTGATGGATATAGCCCTGCCCCTCGCCGGAGCAATGACATTTTGGCTGGGTATTATGAATATCGGCGAAAAAGCCGGGGCAATAAAATTCATTTCACGCATCGTAGGGCCATTTTTCAGTAAAATATTCCCCGAAGTACCAAAAGACCACCCGGCTATCGGGAACCTGCTAATGAGTTTTTCCGCCAACTTGCTTGGTCTTCTCAACGCAGCTACGCCGCTTGGTTTAAAAGCGATGGACAGCCTGCAGGAACTTAATCCCAAAAAGGAGGAAGCTTCAAATGCACAGATTATGTTCCTCGTACTGCTTACATCTGGTATGCAGTTGCTGCCTATTGCCATTATTGCCCAGCGCGCTATTCTGCATGCCAGGGACCCAACTGATATTTTTATCCCCTGCATTATCGCGACCTATGCATCGGCAGTTGTAGGGATGATAGCGGTAGCGATAAAGCAAAAAATTAACCTGTTTGACCGGGTGATCATCACATGGATCGGCGGGATTACCTTGCTAATCTCTTTGTTGGTTTGGTGCATGACCCACTATCTTAGCAAAGAACAGATAAGTACTTTTTCAAAAATATCAAGTAACCTTCTGATCTTCGCTATAGCGGTAATTTTTATTGTCGGCGGACTAATTAAAAAGATAAATGTTTTTGAGGCTTTTATCGATGGTGCAAAGGCCGGATTTGAGACTTGTGTTAAAATAATCCCTTACCTGGTCGCTATGCTGGTAGGTATAGCGGTTTTTAAAAGCTGCGGCGCATTAGGCTACATGAATGATGGCTTAAGGTGGGTGGTGAGCAAGGCAGGCTTAGATACCCGCTTTGTGGACGCCATGCCTGTAGCCTATATGAAACCGTTGAGCGGTTCTGGTTCAAGGGGCATGATGATTACCACCATGCAAAGCTATGGCGTTGATAGTTTTGCCGGAAGGCTTGGCTGTATTTTCAACGGTTCGGCTGATACCACTTTTTATATTGTTGCCCTTTATTTTGGTTCAGTAGGGATCAAAAGATCAAGGTATGCCATACCGTTTGGTTTAATAGCCGATGCAGCTGGAATAATTGCCGCCATATTTGTGGGGTATTTGTTTTTTGGCTAATGTATTTGCCTAACTTGAGTGTATTTTATGCAAAATACCCCGAATGCCCGGCCATTTCAAATGAGAATTAATGATTATTGTATAGTATGCGAGCGGTGAATATCTTTTCTGAAATTACAAACATTCAAATCTTTAAAGGGTTTACTATCGTATCGTTGTCGCTTTGTAGGACCTGCTTCAACCAGCAATTAATAAACATATATGTAACTTATTGATACGAATGGTGGTAAAAAGCTTGGTTTCGGGGTAAGTCATAAAGCATCTGCCCCTGGTTTAGTTACATCGCCCAAGTTTGATGGCGCGAGACGATGTTATGAATTTTATTGGTTATATTTAAATTAAATGACTAAAACTTATTTAAAAGAAAAGGCAATAAAAACGAGCTTTGCACTTAAAGGTATAGGGTTGTTGATTGTATTAGCAATTATTTTTGGTGTCGTCCTCATTAGATTTGCGCTTTCGGGCCGGCGGTTTGATTATATGAAGGAGTTACCTGATAGCGATGAAGCCTACTCCATAGCAAAGGAATTTGTTAAGCCTACCATTAAATCGTCGCAAATATATTTTCCTGAATTTGAATATCAATGTGCCAAAAAACCCGATTCTGTATATATCGTTAAATCATATGCGGAGGCAAAAAACCAATCAGGAATAAAAAATGTAATCCCTTTCGAAATAACATTGAAATACAATGGCGGACAAAACTCCAGCAAAAAAAGCTGGACCTTGCTGAATTTGAGTGAAGATTAATAATAACACTCCTGTTGTTAACAAAAAAAAGCACCCCAATTAAATTGGAGTGCCTCAATCACTCTAAAACAATCACTTCTAAATTGAAGTATTTTTAATAAATAAATATCGCAAGGTTAAATATTGAACAGCTAAACCAATTATTCAAATATATCAATTTCGCATTTTGTTAAAGAGTTGGTAACATATTTTTGACCCCAGGGTGACAGGGGATCAATGCATTAAGCCCTTTATAAATATAT
>JANYAB010000105.1 GCA_025355225.1 Bacteroidota bacterium | reverse complement strand
CGACCTTTCGTTGATAGTGCGTTACTGGGGGGCCGAAACAGGCAACCGGAAATTTGACATTTATATTTATGATAAAAAGCTGGTCTCCGAGGACAATGTTAGGGCCAACGGTAAACCGCAATTTATCGATATCAATACAGTATTCCGAACGATATGATCAGGGGAAAGAATAAAGTAATGGTGAAATTCCAGGCCCTGCCTGAAAATACCGCTGGTGCTATTTATTATATAAGGTTGGCCGTGAAAAAAAGCTAGTAAAATATTTGACAGATAGTAGCAATTGGTTATGAGCTATTCGGTGAGTAGTAATGTGTCCGAAATCTACTCACCGAATTATGCCCCTTTTTATTGGGAATTGGTGTATAAATACGGACTTTGACTAAAAAACAAAAGCCTGCAATCATTTGATTTGCAGGCTTTTAGTTGGTTTTGATACCGAATTAAGTGGAGCCGGAGGGAACGACTATTGTTAAATTTGTCGCTATAAATCAGCTCTTTATGTTTTTATAATCTTTAAAGGTCACCGAATAGGTCACCTTCAAAATAAACCAAAATAATGCTGTTGCTTATTGATAATAAATGTACGGAATAAGATGTTATTTATGCAACAATCCTTAATTTGCTGTCACATATTTGATGTGATTTTGTGACAACTTAGGTTTGAAACTTGAACAGTCAATTCACCAGGAGTTGTTAAGCTGTATCATCAAAATGGCGTATTGAAATTTTAAATGCTGCCAGTAGTTACATCTTACTGCCTTTATTCTATTACAGAATAGTGTTTAAATAGGCTTATTTTATTACAAATAAACTGTAAATTTGCCTTTATTCTGTTACATTGTCTGTTATGACCTTTAAAAGAAGTATTGAAAATCATCTTAATCGCTGGAAAATAAGTACCGCGCGTAAGCCCCTTATTATAAGAGGTGCGCGTCAGGTTGGCAAAACCACCTTGATACGTGATTTTGCCGGAACGTATGCACACGCTATTGTGCTCAACCTGGAAAAACCAGCCGACCGCCGTTATTTTGATGACTTTGATGATGTTCAAACCATTTTTGAAGCTTTATTTTTAGCACATAGTATTCCTTCATTGGCTGTCACCAATACCCTTTTATTCATTGATGAAATACAGGAGAGCCCCAAGGCGATCCAGTTGTTGCGGTATTTTTATGAAGAAATACCAGCGCTTCATGTCATCAGTGCCGGTTCATTATTGGAGTTTGCCATGCAAAAAGTGCATAGCTTCCCGGTAGGCCGTGTGGAATTCTTATATCTCCACCCGCTTAATTTCCAGGAATATCTGGAAGCCACCGGAAAACAAGCGTCGCTCAAACAATTGCAGCAGGTCCCGGTAAAAGCTTTTGCACATCAAAGCTTAATGGATGCCTTTCATCGCTATGCGATTATCGGCGGTATGCCCGAAATAATAAAAACAGACGTTGAGAAACATAGCCTTTCAGATTTGCCAATTATTTATGAAAGCATTTGGGGTACTTATAAAAATGATGTAGAAAAATATACATCCAACGACACGGAAAGGAAAATCATTAAACATTTAATGGATACTGCACCGCTGTATCTGGACGAACGTGTAAAGTTTCAGGGCTTTGGAAATTCCAACTATCGGTCAAGAGAGGTAGGAGAAGCATTCAGAACCCTTGACGAGGCGAAGATTGTGCGGTTGATACACCCAACCACAGACATGCACCCGCCATTGAAGGCCGATTTGAAGAAAGCTCCGCGTTTGCAATTCCTGGATACTGGCCTGGTCAATTATTCTTTGGGCATTCAGGCGGAAATGCTGCCAATGGATGATTTGAACAGTGCTTACAAAGGGGCTGTTATACCCCATTTGATAACGCAGGAACTAATATCCCTCCAAAGTATTTCGGCACACACACCGAATTTTTGGGTGAGAGAAAAAGCCCAATCCAATGCAGAAGTTGATTTGCTGTACGCTTATGGCAAGTTCGTTATTCCCATAGAGATAAAATCAGGCAGTACCGGTAGTTTAAAATCACTTCATCAGTTCATTGAAGCCGCAGACCATCCATATGCCATTCGGATGTACGCAGGTGCCTTCAAGGTAGAGAAAGCTGTCACACCTAATAAAAAATCGTATTTATTGATGAATCTACCTTATTATGCCGGCACAGCATTGCCGCAATATGTTGAATGGTTTGTGCAACAGACAATTGAGACAAAGACTGATTAACTATGCAGGCTTTTTTTTGGCATAATTATAATACCTAAATTGAGTTAAGTAACTTTTATCTGCCATGAAAGAAAACTTTAAATCCAAAGAATACTTTAAACCTTGTATCCGTTTTAAGCGGCGGGAACACCCTTACGATATTGGTATGCCCTTTTTATGGTGGACGAGCCACTATGACCGCCACTTCCTGAATAACATTTATGAGCGTAATGAAAGTGAGTTTGACGCGTTCTATCATTACCACCTGTCCCATTTTCTAAAAGTCAATCTGGGTGATGAAGAACCGGAGTTTTTCAGGCATGTTTGGGATATTGTCCATGACGGTATTGCAAAGTTGATCGACGATGATAAAATCGATTCCAAAACCAAACACAAACGCACAAATAAGCAAAAATTGCGCTTGCGGACTTTTGCAGCCTATTTAAATAGTATCGACCAGTTTAACGCACGCCCTTCTCATATAGTAATCGCAGAGAAAGATGCCATTATCGCCAAGCAGCAACAACAAATTGCGGACTACCAGCAGCAATTACAAGAACTGAACAAACTGGAAGTCAAACAAAAGGTCATGGTAGAGGAAAGCCACCTGCCTACCTTGATCGACCTACTCCAGCAAATTATTGACCTTACCCTACCATCCGGCAGGTTCTTTTTAAAGTGTGACAATACCAGCCCTTATTACAAAATGGTCAGTAAGTACTTTTCAAAGGGCGGTAGCCACATTTCTAAAGAAACAGTAAAGAACTACTTTGGCGATAAAGAGAAAAACACGCTGCCCAAAACACCTATACCTACAGAGAAAAAACTGTTTAAGATCGTTAGGATAGACACGGAATCCTGATCTTTTTTCTTTTGCCGGATAACGAACCTTTGTTTCCGCTCATTACAGCCACGTTCATTTCCTGCATATGACCATCATGTTCTGATGGTCATTGTTTCGCCTGTTTTCCGCTTTATAATTGTCCCGTTGAACCAAAAAAGAAACGGAGGCGCAAATGGAAACAACAATTTCCAGTTTATTAAAAATCATCCAAAAGGATAAGGCTGTCGGCCCTTATCCGGCCAGCCTGTACACGGCTATGCTGACGTGTTGGCAGGAACAAGGCTGCCGGGAATCATTCCGGGTAAGCCGTAGTATCCTGATGCCGCTTTCCGGCATCCGCTCCTTTGCCACCTATCATAAATGTTTACGGGTATTGGTGCAAAAGGGATATATCAGCTATATGCCGTCACATAACAACCGGCTGGCCAGTGAAGTTATACTGCCGGGCAATAATCTATTACAAAAAAGCAAAGGAGGCGAAAGATGAATGT
>JANYAB010000094.1 GCA_025355225.1 Bacteroidota bacterium | reverse complement strand
TGTAAGATAACCAATGTGCAAATTTGCAGATGTGCAGATGTGCAAACCTAATGACTAAATGACGAATGACTAAATTATTAGATATAAAAACTTTAGGCCAGCTTAAACAAACGGATTACAGAAGCAGGTCGGTTAAAGATGAGTTAAGGCAAAACCTGGTATTACAGCTTCAAAATAAAGAAGGTGGGTTTGAAGGGATAGTAGGATTTGAAGATACTGTAATTCCCGACCTTCAAACGGCTATCTTGTCGAGGCATAATATTTTGCTGCTGGGCTTACGCGGGCAGGCAAAAACACGCATAGCCCGGTTGATGGTTAATCTGCTGGACGAATATGTTCCCTATATTGAAGGCTCGGAGCTATACGATGATCCGCTGAAGCCGATCTCGTGGTTCGGTCATAACGAGATAGCTACCAAGGGCGATGATACCCCTATCGCATGGATGCATCGTTCAGAACGTTATACCGAAAAGCTTGCCACGCCCGATGTGACAGTTGCCGACCTGATCGGCGATGTTGACCCTATCAAGGCGGCTACCATGAGGCTTAATTATTCTGATGAGCGGGTTATCCATTTCGGTCTGATCCCCCGTTCACACCGTGGTATATTTGTTATTAATGAGTTGCCCGATCTCCAGGCACGCATACAAGTTTCCTTATTTAATATTTTGCAGGAAAGGGACATCCAGATACGTGGTTTTAAATTGCGCCTGCCGCTCGATATCCAATTTATTTTTACGGCCAACCCGGAGGATTATACCAATCGCGGCGCTATTGTAACGCCGTTAAAGGACCGCATCGAAAGCCAGATACTGACGCATTACCCGCGTTCGGTTGAAGTATCGCGCAAAATAACCCAGCAGGAAGCCTATTTGGCCCCTGAACAACAAGCATCTATTGAAGCTGACGGTCTGGTTAAAGACCTTGTGGAGCAAATTGCTTTTGAGGCCCGTAATTCGGAATATATCGATAAAAAATCGGGAGTATCAGCGCGGTTAACCATATCAGCTTATGAAAACCTGGTAAGCAATGCCGAAAGACGCATGATCATCAACCGGGAGGCGTCCACATTTGTGCGGATATCTGATTTTCTGGGTGTGATCCCCGCCATTACCGGTAAAATTGAGCTGGTGTACGAAGGAGAACTCGAAGGTCCGGCCAAAGTAGCCAATATGCTGATAGGAAAAGCTGTTAAAACTTTGTTGCTGCAGTTTTTTCCAGATCCGGAGAAAGTTAAGAAATCAAAGACGCCTAATCCTTATATCGAGATCATCAACTGGTTTAGCGATAGCAATACCATCCTCCTGAATGACGATCTGCCTTTTGAGGAATATAAAGGAGCGCTTAATTCAGTTGCCGGGCTAAAAGATCTGGTTAAAAGGCTGCATCCCAAGGTAAGCGCCAACCAGCAATTACTGCTTATGGAATTTGTATTGCACGGTTTGGCTGAGTTTTCGCAATTAAATAAAGGTTTCCTGGATAACGGATTTGCGTTTTCTGATATGTTCAACAGCCTGTTCAACCTGGAACCTGATGATGATCTGGATATTGATGATGACCGCTATTAAGCCCCTCTTTGCCTCCCCTGAAGGAACGACCTTTTTAATTAATTAGGATGAAGGAGCAAATCCCCACTATATTAATGATATGCGCCGGATTCCTGGTGGCCGATTTGTACCTGATAGGCGGCATACGCATTGGTCTTAAAAAATGGAAGTTTGCTCAAAAACGATCATTTACCATAACCTTCTGGACGGTATCTTTTACGTTTATAACAGGGATATTTGCGAGTATTTTCCTGAACCTTGGGCTGGGTTTTCGTGCGGCATTTATGTTGGGGTTCTTTCTGCTGGCAATTGCAAAAATCATGTTTTTACCTTTTATACTGGTTGATGATCTGCGGAGGTTACTTATATCGATCAGGCGGAAGTTCAAAAAAACCAAACCTGATACAGCCTCCGGTCAGCCGGATCCCTTTGCTATCCCCCGATCAGAATTTTTGATGAAGGCCGGACTGCTCGCCGGTGCTATTCCTTTAGCCGGAATGGCATATGGTACTATTTCTGGCGTTTATGATTACAGGGTCAAGCACCGAACTTTATACCTACCTAACCTTCCGAAGGCTTTTGATGGCATTAAACTTGGCCAAATATCGGATATCCATTCAGGTAGCTTTTACAACAAAAAGGCAGTATTGGGCGGAGTTGAAATGTTGCTGAAAGAAAAACCCGATTTCATATTTTTTACCGGTGACCTGGTGAACAAGCGCACCAACGAAATGGATGGCTACCAGGATATTTTCAGTAAAGTAAAGGCACCGCTTGGCGTTTATTCTTCCCTCGGCAATCACGACTACGGAGATTATGCCGACTGGCCCAGCGAGGCTGCTAAAAAGAAAAACCTCGATGACCTGGTGACCACCCATAAAAATATGGGCTGGGATCTGCTGATGAATACCAACAGACGGTTAAAGGTTAATGGCGAAGAAATTGGCATCCTTGGTGTTGAAAACTGGGGTTCATTAAGCAGGTTTCCAAAATACGGCAGGCTCGACCTTGCTGCAAAAAACACGGATGACCTGCCGGTAAAGCTCCTTCTTTCCCACGATCCTTCACACTGGCGGGCGCAGGTACTACCGCACTATCCGCAAATTGACATGATGTTTTCCGGCCACACCCATGGTATGCAGTTTGGTGTTCAAACCGAAAATTTTCAATGGAGCCCGGTGGAATACATATATAAAGAATGGGCCGGTTTTTATCATCAGGGTAGTCAGCAGCTATATGTCAACGTAGGTTATGGCTTTTTAGGTTACCCCGGCAGGCTTGGAATATTGCCGGAGATTACGATATTTGAGTTAAAATGCAAACCTGCCTGAAGCCAGGTTAAACGGAATGCTGTATATTCTGGTTGAAAAATATGAGAAAACTAATACAGCCCGTATTTGATTTTTTGCTCTTTAGCAATATCTTCATGTCGTTATGTGCGGTAGCACAAGGTTTGCTCACCTTCTACCTTATCGGTTCAAAACCAGTTTATTCCGTTCTCGGTTTACTATTTACGTCAACCCTTGGAATTTACAATTTCTGCATTTTAATCAGTAAGCCTAAGCAACCTGAAAAATCATCACACAAACGTATAAGATGGTTTTTTTCGCATTACAGGCTGATGGTCACACTTACCATTGTTTCTCTTCTCTCACTGATACCTTTATTCTTTTTGATATCCGGAGCTTCTAAAATACTGCTGATCTTTTTGGCTGTTATTTCCTTTGGCTATGGGCTCCCCTTATTTAGCGTTGGCGAACAAAAATTCGGGCTGCGTAACATCCCGGGTCTAAAGTTATTCATGATAACACTGGTATGGACAATGAGCTGCTGTTTGCTGCCGGTATTGGAAGCACAGGCCATGCAAATGGCAACAATTTCGATGAGGGACACAACCATTCTGCTGGCCAAGCGGTTTTTATTTATCGGTGCCCTGGCCATACCATTTGATATCCGCGACCTCTTTGAGGATAAACAATTAGGTCTAAAAACCATTCCGGTGAGCTGGGGCGAAAAAAACGCCTATCTCTTTTGCCAGGTCCTGCTCGCTGGGTATGTGGTATTGCTTTTTTTATTCAGAAACAATGGTTTCAGTGCCGATTTTTGGGCATTAACTATCACAGTTGTACTGACAGGATGGCTCATCTTTAAATCAAAACGGGAGAAAAATGAATACTATTATTTCTTTTACCTCGATGGGGTTTTGATATTGCAATATGTATTTGTGCTAATATTTAGATTAATATCTGTGCATTTATAAAAAAATCCTGTAATTATCTACCCAAAAAAGTCAAAGGACGCCGCCACTAAAGCCGGCAATTCCAATTTTGGTTCTACCTCCAATCCGCTTGCCCATAAATCAGTCGAGAATTTTTTGAACGATTCCAGCTCCGTCAAAAACTGGTGGGCCTCTTCGTCTTCAAATTGGTCAAAATGCATAAATGTTTTTCCATCGGGCAGTAAATAAGCGGCATATTTAACGCCGGGGTGATTGATCGCCTTCAACTCATCCGTTATTTTCCTGATGTTTTCCTGGTTCGTGGCAGCATATTCCAGCGTCGTGGTGTATTGGACTCTTATTATTTTCATGTTGATAAATTTAAAAACCAATTTTGACAACCTTATTAAAGGCATTCTACTGCACCACCGGCAAACTAATACACGATGGAAAACCCACAGAATGAAACACCTTTTGCGTTGCCATCTGGTAATCGCTTTCTTTTGCTTCAAATATATTCGGCACATATTTTTGCGGGTTGCGGTCGATGATCGGGAACCAGGTGCTTTGTATTTGTACCATGATCTTATGGCCTTTCTTAAATACATGATCGACGCCATGCAGGTCAATAGTGTATTCTTCCACTTTGCCCGGCGTAACAGGCTCTGGCTTTGAGAAACTGTTCCTGAATCTGCCCCTAAGCACATCATCAGCGATCATCAGCTCATAACCCGACATTTTTAGTTCCTTTTTATATTCCCGCGGATAAACATCTATCAGCTTTACCACCCAATCTGCATCACTGCCTGATGTGGCAGCGAAAAATTTGGCCATGGGGTTGCCTGTTACGGTTATATCTTCGGTAAGCGCATCTGTTTCCCAGCTTAAAACATCCGGGCGGTTTTGCACAAAGCGCTGGTCTTCGGTAAGCCAGAAATACCATCGTGATCCGGGACCGTAGGTTTCTTCAATGGGCCTTGCCCGGTACGGAACAGGTTTCGCCGGATCGGACACATAACTATCAAACGGTCTTGTTTCGGTTGAAGAGGGCTTATCAAAAGACAGTTTGCCATTCGAATGGAAATAGATGTTTTTAACAATTGCCTCTTTTGGCGGCCAAGCAGTATAATTCTTCCATTGATTTGAACCCGTCTGAAAACTGATTGCTTCGGCAAAATTACCATCGCCCTTGCCTTTTAAGTACCAGGCAAACCATTTGGCCTGTATCTCCTTCCTGAAATACGTGCCGGTAGCCACATCAAATTTTATATTTCCCAAACTGCTGCCATCTCCGCCTGCCCATCCGCCATGCCGCCATGGGCCCATTACAATAAAGTTCTGATGATTTTTATCCCTCTTTTCTAATACCTTGTAGGCTGACTGCGGGCCAACCATATCCTCCTGATCCCACCAACCGCTTACATGTTGTACAGCCAGCCGTGGCGAATCCAGCCGGTATGGCAATGATTGTTTTTTCCAGAAATCATCATAATTGGGATGTTTAACATAGCTATTCCAACTTGGAAGAACCCCATGCATATATTTTTTATTGATGTTTGACAATGGTCCGAGTTTTAAATACCAGTCGTAAGTGTCATAATTACCAAATTGAAAAAGAGAATCTGTTTTTGATATTTCCTCCATAAAGGCATACTCAAAAGCATAGCTTAATCGGAAGGCCCCATTATGGTGCAGGTCATCGTTCAAAAACATATCCGATGGGGTGGCCTGTTCCGAAACAGCTTTCAATGCCGGGTGCGGGTCGGTGGCCGCTATGATGGTTGTCCATCCATCGTAGGAAATGCCGTACATACCCACCTTTCCGTTATTGTTGGGTATGGTTTTCAGGAGCCAGTCGATGGTATCATAGGTATCGCTGCTTTCATCAATTGCTTTGGGGTCTTTTTTATTCCTGCTAAAACGCTGCATTTCATATTTTCCTTCAGAAAGGTACCGCCCCCTGATATCCTGGAAAACAAAGAAGTAGCCATCCCCGGCCATGTCTTTTATATAGCCGGATTTTTCAGGGCTTGGATATTTATTTACACCGTAAGGCGTTCTCGACATCAGGAAAGGCAGTTTTTCTGATTGCTCCTTTGGGGAAAAGATCACGGTATGCAGTTTAACGCCATCACGCATTGGTATCATCACTTCCAGCCGGTTATACTTATCTTCGGGTTTACTTTGCTGGGCAAATGCAGTAGTCAAATTCAACAATAAAAATGCTATACCTATGATCCGGTTAAAAATTGATTTCATATGCGATGCTTTTGCAGACTGTTGCAATAAATATAACAACAAAAGTTCAAATAACCGCTTAAGTAAAATGGCTGCCAACTATGACAATTCCGCGTGGTTCTATGATCGCCTTTCGCGGATGATCTATGGACAGGCGATCATAAACTCACAGGTTTACTTGTTGAAGTATATCCCTGCGGGCAGTGATATACTGATAGTTGGCGGTGGTACGGGCTGGATACTGGAAGAAATAGCCAACATCCATTCTTCGGGTTTAAAAATAACTTATGTAGAAATATCAGCTAAAATGATGGTGCTCTCGCGCAAAAGAAAAACCGCGGGCAACCAGGTAATCTATATCAACGAGGCGGTTGAAAACCTAAAGGACCAGGCACATTATGACGTAGTGATAACCCCTTTTTTGTTCGACAACTTTACCGAACAAACCCTGCAAAAAGTATTTGCCCATATCCATTCCCTCCTTAAACCGAAGGGGGTATGGCTGAATACCGATTTCAGGCCGACAGGCAAATGGTGGCAAAAGATATTATTGAAATCAATGATCTTATTTTTCAGGATGATTTGCCAAATAGAGGTCTCCCGGCTACCTGACGTCGAAAAATATTTTGAGCAGTATGGTTACAGGATTATCGATCAAAAATCTTTTTTTGGGGAGTTTATACTTTCTACGGCTTACTCAAAGACTTACGAAGTTTCTTAAACTTCGTAAGTTTCCACAGTCAAACCATTCCGAAATCGAACTTCCGAAATCCGAAATCAAAAATCACCCTTCATAAACAAATTTATATCCCACTCCCCTTACTGTTTGCAGGTATTGGGGGGAATCAGGGTTATTCTCTATCTTTTTGCGCAGCCTCACAATATGCATATCCAGGGTGCGTGTGTTTACATCAGCGTTGTAGCCCCAAACCTCCATCATTAGTTCCTCGCGGTTGATCACCTTGTTCCGGTTCTTCAAAAAATATAGCAATATCCGGTTCTCCAGTATCGTAAGTTCTACTTTTTTGCCATCCCTTATCAATAAGTGCATATTGGGATGATGCTCCATATTCGCAAACTTGTACGACTCCGACTTCTCATTGTTCAAATAGAACTTGATCTTGTTATCGATCAGCGCCACCAGCACGTCCATATTAAAAGGCTTGGTGATATAGTCGGACACACCCAAATTATAAGCCTCTATCTTATCAACATCCTGCGCTTTGGCGGTCATCATAATTATCAGCTTATCAAAACCTTTTTCCTTTACGCTGCTGCACACATCAGCCCCCTGCTTACCGGGCAACATCCAATCCAACAAAACAATATCAGGATTTTCGGCCATGATCATTTTCTCAGCATCATCGCCATTATCAGCTTCCAATACTTTATAGCCTTCTGATTGTAAACGTTCGGCTACCAAAAAGCGCAGGTTTTCATCATCTTCAACCAGTGCTATTTTTATTTCTTTGTTCATAATTCAATATTGATTAAGTGTAACAGCCGTTTAGAATGGAATGGTGACAATAAATTCGGAACCCTCATTAATTTTAGAGTTAACCGATATTTCTCCGTTCATAAAATTAGTCAGTTCTTTGCAAAATGCCAAACCAAGTCCAACGCTGCCATTCTGATTGTACTGGTTTTCTATTCTGTAAAATTTCTTAAATATATGGGCAATCTCTCCTTTTGCGATGCCTATACCTTTATCCCTGAATGAAAATACAATATTCCGCCTTTCAATCCTGATATTAATATAAAGCTCCCTGCGCTTTGGGTTCGAATACTTATAAGCATTTTCGATCAGGTTTTGAAAGATACTCCCCAATAACACCGGATCGGTGTAAAAGGTGTTGATACCATGAATCTTATAATCCAGTTTAAAGTCTGGGTATTTTATCCTGAATGCTTCAATATATCCGTTAACAAAATCTTCAAGATTTATCTCTTCCTTTTTGATTTGTATCGACTTGTTCTCCAACTGAGTAAATGATAATAGCTTATTCATTAACTCATTCAATTTGTCTGCTTCTTCATCCAGTATCTTCCCGTAATGTCTCCTTTGCCGGTCGCTTAACTCACTGTCACTCTTTAAGTTCGAGCCTGCGATCTTTATTACACTGATAGGCGTCTTAAACTCATGTGTGAAATTATTAATAAAGTCGTATTGCAGCTTAAACAATTTAAGATTAACATTCAGATTGCGGTAAATCAGCCAGCCTATCAGCACCAAAAAAGAGTAGATCAATAAAACGACAGCCCCTATAGGCATAAACCGCCGGTTGCTCTCGGCAGTAAGATACCCCCTTGGAGAACTGAAATATAACTTGTAATCAGAAAAAGAGCCGGGAAAAGCGACCTCGGTAATAATGTTGTTGCTATCGTTTTCGATAGGATCATAAACTACCGGTTTTATGGAGACATCCCTGTACAATTCAGGATGCGAGTTTCTTATCTTCAGTGCGTACTGGTCCAAAATAAAAGTCAGCATGTTTTGCTTATAGATGAGGGTGCTGCGACCATCACTTTGAAGTTCGCGGTATCTTTTCAATTCTTCCCGCCTCGGGATGTTTAGGTAGCTTATTTTTTCGGGCTGAATATCGTAAAAGGTCTTAAATTTCTCGTCCTGGGTAGGTTCGCGCGAGGTGTCTGCATCCGCCACAAAATTATTAAGCTTATTTGCCATCGTCTTAAAATCGCTATTATCCTCAGGCTGATATTTTTTCAGACTAATAACTTTCGCATTTTTTAACACATATTCATAGATAGATTTAACGCTGATCGCTAATTCCTTCTTCGCGGCAAAACTGTTGGCCCGACTGCCTATTTGCACATCGTAAAATTTGATGCGGCTTACAAATGGATAGTCTTCAAAGACAGAAATTGAATATTTTGCCGCTGATGCTGAGTCCAGGTAGCCCTGGTAAAAGGTTATTTCGGGGATCCTGTTCTGAAACAAATCGTTATAAGGCTTAATAGTTTGTTCAAGAACGTCAATTTTTTTTGACTGAAATTCGCCTTCAACATAGCTTGATGTGAGGTTGTAGGTCACAAAAAGAGCTATGATAAAAGTTACAGATATTAATATCAGGAAAGCGATTATCAATGAAAAATTCTTCCGGTAAACACTGTATTCTGATTTCATTGCAAAAGGGGTTAAGGTTTAACCCGCATATTTTTATCCAGGAATTTTTCTATTTCGGTATACATTTCCATCCTGTTATGCTCATTCCTGAAAACTTTGCGTTCGTCTTGCTTTAAAAAATAGGTGACGGAAACATTTTGTCTTTTCAATTCGCGTACAAACTGGTTTAATTCGCTGATATTGGCACTCTCATCCTTTGCCCCCTGGAATATCAGCAAAGGCACTTTTATTTTATCTGTATGAAACACCGGCGACATGGCCCTTAACTGTTCGGCATCACTTTCAGGATTACCTATCATTTCATACATCATCTGTAAACGAGGCTTCAGGTACGGAGGAACATCTTTGATATAAGTGAAAAAGTTGATAAGGCCAAACTGCACTATTGCGCAATTATATAATCCCGGGTGAAAAGAAACACCATACAAAGCCGAAAATCCACCAAAACCCCCACCATAAATGGCGATTTTTTTCGGATTAGCGATTTTTTGACTGATCAGCCAATTTACACCATCAGTTATATCCTCCTGTATCTTACCTCCGGCTTGCTTAAATCCTGCACTGTAGAATGCTTTTCCATAACCAGTTGACCCCCGGTAGTTGACCAGGAAAACCGCATAACCGCGATTAGCCAAAAACTGGCCCTCGTCGCTATAACCCCAGGTATCCCTGCTTCGCCAAGGCAAGTCGTGCGGCATTACCACCACCGGAAGATTAGTTGTTTTAGATCCCTGGGGCATAATCAGGTAACCATTTATTAATAAACCATCCCTTGCTTTAAAAGCTACGGGCTTCATGGCGCATAATTCCTCTGGTTTTATACTTGTATTGATATCACCCAGCCTGGTTAATTTCCCATCATTTTTTTCGTAAAGATAGTAGGTACCGGGATTACGATCCGTGTATGATTTTATAATAAACTTATCTTCGGCGCTGTCTCTGCCTACAATAATAATTTCGCTGCCACTTAACTGATGACCAAATTCATCATACATATGTTTAATATCAGCATTTAAAAAATGTTTCTTAGGTTTTGCTTCATCACAGGTAGCGATCTCAAGATTGTGCCTGCTTGCCGAGTAATCCACCTTATCAATATCCGCCTTATCGCAGCCTAATATCACTTTCTGTTCCTTGCCGGTTTCGGCATCTATTTCAACAAGGGCCGTTTTGTCGCGGTTCACATTTGACAGTGCGTAAAAATAGTTCCTCACCCCTGTAAAAATTACAGGTTCTACACGGTTCTTAAAATTGTTTTTAATAATAGGCTTAAAGGGCGCACCATCATCAGCCCTGTAAAGGATGGTTTCATCAACACCGTCTGTTGCTTTTACTAAACGTATTTTCCCGTCATCATCCGGGAACCACTCTGTCATATTGCCTGGATTTAAAAGGTACGGTTTTAATTCTCCTGTTTTTATATTTAGCTTGTATACGTCAAAGTTTGCCGGATCGCGCTTATTCATGCCGATCGTAATGATATTAGGTTCCCGCTTATTACTGTTATTCAGTAAGCGTATCCTTCCCTTTTCAATTGACAAAATGTTACGCGTTTGTAGTGTCGAAACGTCCAATGCAAACATTTTAAACTCATCAAGTGAAATGATATCCTGGCTAAAAACAATTTGATTATTATATGTCCATGAATAATCACGAATTGAATAATCAGTGAACGAGGTAGCCATGCGCTCTTTTCCATCGGCCAGCGATTGGATAAATAAATTCTGCCGTTCTTTATATGGTTTTAAATAGGAAACATACTTACCATCTGGTGATATTCTGAAAACACTTTTTTCTGCGTTCTTAAAAAAATCGCTGATAGGTATTTGCCTTACCTTGTTCTGATTACACGAACATAAGACAACCAGGACTGAAATAAAAAATGCAATTCTTAACCGGTTTAACATTTTATATAATTGGCGCAAAGCTATATATCAGGTTAAACTTAGTCAATTTACTTAACTGATTCAAAATGTCACTACAATTTTACCCGTTTAAATCGTTATATCATCAATCATCTCACCTAATGATAAAATTGGTATTAAATGATTAATTTTGAATAGATGAAGCGAGTTGCTCCGATAATTTTTTTTCTGTTCCTGTTTTGTTCCGTGCTTTTTGCCCAGGTTAATGACCTGCAGCTGGCAAGGCAGTTCACCACCAACGGCGAGCTGCAAAAAGCACTCGAAATTTATCAAAAACTATACAAGCAGGATAATGATGCCTATTATTATTATTATTTAAATGGGCTTTTGGGCGTCAAAAAAATTGACGAAGCGGAGAATATCACAAAAAAAATGCTCCGTAAGCATCCTGGTGATTATCAATACAATATTGCCCTGGGACGTGTGTATACCCAGAAAGGCGATAGGGACAAAGCTGATCTGATATATAATGACCTGGTTAAAAACCTGCCGGCTGATGCGGGTTCGATCTCCAATATTGCTACCCAGTTTTACCAGGCTGAAAATACCGATTACGCTATTAAAATATTTCTGCAAGGACGCAAACTACTGCACAACGATAAATTATATACGTTTGAACTTATCAGCCTTTATCGGTATAAAAGGGATAAGGCTGCACTCACAGAGGAATATTTGAATTTTTTACCGGATAATCCTTCATTCATCACCCAGGCCGAAAATGCATTGGCCACCGTATACGAAGGGGAGGCCGATTACGATATGCTTAAGGCAAGTTTATTTAAACGTATACAGAAAGAGCCGCAGCAAACTATTTATGTCGACCTGCTTACATGGCAGTTTTTACAGCAAAAGGATTTCGACCAGGCATTGAACCAGGCCCTTGCTTTAAGTCGCAGGCAAAACGACGATGGCAACAGCATTTTTGACCTGTGCCAAACCTTTATTTCTAACGCGGCTTATGAAACAGCCATTCGGGGATATGAATACATTATTAGCAAGGGGAAAGATCAGCAGTTGTATATACCCGCAAAAATTGAGTTAATCAACACAAAAAATCTATTGGTAACATCGGGGAAATATACGCAAAATGACCTGGTAAGCCTTGAAAAGGACTATATTGATCTGTTAAATGAATTTGGTAAAACGGGAAGCACGGTTTTTGCAATGCAGAAATTAGCTAATCTGCAAGCATTTAAATTACACAGGCCTGTTGAGGCCCAAAAGCTGCTGGAAGAAGCCACTAATATCCCTAATATTAAGCCCAACCTGCTGAACAGTTGCAAACTGGACCTTGGCGATATTTACCTGATAAATAACCAGCCCTGGGAGGCCACTTTGCTTTACAGCCAGGTAGAGACTGCGAACCCGGGTACTTCAATAGGGCAGGATGCCAAATTCAGAAATGCAAAACTGGCTTATTATACGGGTGACTTTACATGGGCCAAGGGACAGTTAGATGTGTTGAAAGCGGCAACCACTCAACTGATTGCTAATGATGCGCTTAATTTATCGCTGCTCATTTCCGATAATCTTGTTGCCGATACCGCCGGGAATGCCTTAAAAATGTATGCCCGCGCCGATCTTAAAATATTTGAAGAACAACCCGCAAAGGCCGTACTAGTATTAGACAGCATTGATACAAAATATCCCGGAAACAGCTTGAGCGATGATATTTTAATGGCAAAAGCGCGTATATTGATACAGCAAAAAAATTATACCGATGCCGTTGTGCCCTTGAAAAAGATAGTTGATGAGCACCCCTTTGATCTTTGGGGCGATGACGCCGTTTTTATGCTTGGCGATATTTACGAAAACCATCTTGCTAATAAGGAGCAGGCCAAAGTTTATTATCAGAAAATCATCACTGATTATCCGGGAAGTCTGTGGATCAACGAGGCGAGAAAGCGTTTCAGGCTGCTAAGGGGTGATAAACCGGACGCCTCTTAGTTATTGAATTAGTGATTTAGTGAATTATTGATTTTAATATCATTGGGGGCAGGAATGCCTTGCGGCCCTAAGTTGTGAGAAAATATTAGGATATAACCCTGACAAACAATTTGTACTTTTACCGCGATGATTATTTATAACGAAACCTTTATTGTAGAAGAGTCCATTATTGAAAATTGGTTTAACTGGATAAAAAACAACCACATTCCGGCTATAATGGGTACAGGCTATTTTGACAGCTATAAAGTTATGACGGTACTCGACTCGCCTAACGAAGGAATTACCTATTGCTTCCAATATTATACCGACAGCATTGAAAGGTACAGTCCTTTTTACTATAAGGAAAGGGAGAAATTTCACCAGCTGCACAATGAGCTATTCGAAAACCAGTTTGTGCTGTTTACAACCTTAATGGAAACGATAGACGATGTTTAGTCGTGAAATCGATCATTTTTGACTTAGAACTAAAGACTTAAGACTTTTCTATCCTCAACTCTTTCGGCATTCGGCCATGCAATAAAAATTGGGCCCACTTTTCATTTCCATTCCGGCGGGCTGCTTCCGAGGCTTTGTGCCAGTCGTAAGTGCAAAGTACCTGCTCAATGTTGATCAAATCTCCTTCCGCATAAACGATAGCATATTTGGCGTGAGGTGTCATTGATTCCATCGCAAAACGGTGTTCGCCGTTACCCAGATAAGCAGGCAGCCCAACACTGCCCGGATTGAGAATGATCTTATCATTCGAGAGATACACCACCCTGTTCACATGCGAATGCCCGCACAGGATAATACGCTCCTTAATATTGCCGGTAGCTTTTACCAGGTGCTCATCATTATAAATAAAAACGCCATTGGCAGTCACTTGCTCCAGCAAATATGCATCATCGCTTTCCGGCGTGCCATGACAAATAAAAAACAAGTCGTCAAGTGTAGCTGTTCCGGGCACGCTTTTTAACCATGAAATAGTTTGTGGTGATAATTCGGCCTTTACTCTGTCCATGCCTTCTTTATTCAGTTTCCCGGCTAAACTTTCCA
>JANYAB010000086.1 GCA_025355225.1 Bacteroidota bacterium | reverse complement strand
GGCGTTTAATGATTTTACGGCCACTCTTGATCGCAGGCCACTAACCAGTTCGCCCCCTTCGGGAAAGAATTGTATATCCTGGTTTGCAACTACAGCCTTTTTTTCTTGAAATAATACTGGTTGCGGCCCACCCACACGAATAGCCTGGTTATAAAAGTATTCGGCCCCGGCATTACGCATCCAATTGGTATAGGCACGGATATGATAGCTTCCTGGTTTAAGTGAACCGGCTAAGCTGAAATCTCCCCAGGCCATGCCTGTTTTTAGTTTTAAGGTATGACGGGTAATTACAGAATCCTTACCATTGATCAGCTCGCAATACAGCACACCACTTAATGCAGATAGCTGATGACGCTGGCCTACAACCGTATAAGCTTTAAACCATATCGTATCGCCGATATTATAATAGGGCCTGTCCAAATGGAGGTAAACCTTTTCTACCGGGTGGGTGTTAAAATGAGCCGAAAGTGAACGCGCCGCATTGCTTAAAAATGCACTGTCGTTTTGAGCTGATGATGAAAGGCTTGCAGCTGTAAACAATAAAAAAAACAAATAGAATTTGAATTTCATAGATAAGGTTTGCAGAGAGCAATATACTAAACCTGTAATTAATTCTCAAAAAGTACTTAAGCATTAATTAAAACGTGTTTAGCGATTTCAGTTTAACGCTCATTTTAACAAAAAAACTATGTCATTTCGACGAACAAGGAATAGGATTGTGTGTGGCGTGAGGAGAAAACTTATGCGCCAACATCATCAACCAGCATGGAGTAGAAGTTTTCTCCTCGTTGCCCATCTCCCCGCCCTGCAAACTCGTCGAAATGACATGGCTTTTGATTTATCTTCGCTATTTTGTTAGAGAAACATTTGTAAATACTAATTTTTTTAGCTAACTTAGCAATTCAAATTGTTACTGTTTGAATCACCCGTTTTGCTTTATTGCCTCTTTTCGGAATATCTCCCGGTGATCCTATTTGTATTTTATTGAAAACTGACATGCCTTCTGTAGACTACCTGGCAGGCATTCCATCATATAATTAATTATTTGTGAAAATAATTGAAATTGTTCCTTGACATTTTAAAAGCCGGTTGCGGCATTAGTTTGCGTTGTTTTTAGTCCGGGTACAATAACACCGGTCTTTGCCCTAAATTTTTTTAAAAAAATACCTTGGTTACAAATGTCAGCGGGAAGCGTACCTTTACGTGGTCCTAAACTACTTTTCAGGGCCTTTATAGTTTAAATGCTGCTTAATTTACTACAAACCACCACTCAAAAATTAACTGCCATAAAGGTACCGTATATGCTTTCGGGTAGTATCGCCATGTCCTTTTATTCGGTAAGCCGCACTACGCGGGATATTGATATTGTGGCTTACCTGCAGGAAAAAGATATTGATAATCTGCTTCATGTTTTTGAAGGCTATTATTTTCATCGCCCAACAATTGAAGATGAAATAAGCAAGAAAGGTATGTTCAATATCATCAGCAATGAAACCGGGTTTAAAATAGATTTTATTATATTAAAACGGGATGAATACAGTCTGGTTGCCTTTAACAGGCGACAATTATTAAATTTAGGTAATGTGGCATTATACGTTATTTCAATTGAAGACCTCATTATTGCTAAGCTAAAATGGATACAGCAGCTTTATAGTGAAAGGCAATTTACCGACATCCAAAATTTAATGCTCAACGAGACAATAGATCAGCATTATTTGCTATCTTGGAGAGACAAATTAAAGTTAAATACTTTTAATCTTTTTTAAAAAATGCAACCTGCTTATAACCTTCCTTCTGATACGCCGATGCATATTATGAAAATGCAGGTTTCCATCGTTTTGCAAAAAACCTTATTAGAAAGGCTGCAAATGTGTGCAGATATGACAGAGTTTTCTCTTGACATGCTCAAACGTCAAATTAAAGCCAAACACAAAGACATTACGGACGGCAGGATTAAATTTGAAATGATAAAATTATTGTACCCCGATTGTTTCACCGAAGAAGAAATGGTACGTATAGCGGAATACTTTGTTAATCTGTAACCAGGCTAAAACCATCGCTTGCACCAGCTTCGGGGCTGCTACACCGACCCTGGCGCTATGCAGCGTGGGCCAAAAAGCGCGGGGGTACTAGTGCCCAGCCTGACAGGTATAAACCATGCTTATTAATTTGCTCTAAATATACATTGTTAATTACTTCTTATCAAAAGCATCGGGAAGTATAACGGCTACCTATCAGCGGGGCACCGTCGTGTTTAAGATCATTGATACCATGCTTACCAAAAAGAAGTTTAAGGATTTCTTTAATAACAATGTTGCTGCCTTATAAACAACAAAGTCCGGCGCTCTTCGGCCAGGCTCTGTCTCTTTAATATACTTTTCACTTTACTACTCGCTGGCTACCTTGCAACCGTACCACCAGCGGGACGCTGGCGGTAGCCTCTTAAAAAGCCCTTGCGGTAGCGGGGGGAAGCCCGGTACCCTGCCGAGCTTCCTTATATTTTCGCTTTATCGCATAGTCGTTGGTCGTCCGAGTGACTGTGACTTCGGACGACCAACGACTATGCGATAAAGCGAAAATATAA
>JANYAB010000076.1 GCA_025355225.1 Bacteroidota bacterium | reverse complement strand
TTATATTTTTCGATATCCATAAAAACGCCCCGCAGTTTTTTCATTTCCCCTGTTACGCCGCGTACTGGTTCGCCGTATGATCTTACCCAAATTACAGACTTCTTAACTGTCATCATCTGCATTTCAAGGTCCCATATAAGTCCTTTACTAATACTTTCTTCCACAGCTTTTTTCAATACCTCGTCATAAGGCGGTAAAAACCAATTATATGCGTTATCCGCATCAATATTATAATCGTAGGGCAATTCATAAATATCGTACACGGTTTTTGACCATGTAGACTTACCGGTATCCATATTAAACTCCCATCCGCCTACCCTGGCTACCCGTCCCGCTTCGGATAATAAAAATTCGCTCACGGCAACCTTATTTTCCAACATTTTGCGATCATGTATGTCTATACAGCACCCTGCCATCATGACCGGTTTATCATCCGAAAAAAGAGCTTTGCCGCTGCATTCGTAATAGCGGTACCCATCATTTTTTGTTTTTAAGCGCACCTCAATTTTGTAAGGCTGTTGCTTGTCGAGGTGGTCATTCACGGCATGATGAACCATTTCCAGGTCATCGGGATGTACCAACCGATCATAAAAGGTTTCGAGAGTAGCGGGTATCTCACCGCCAATATAACCCAGAAGTTCATAAAAATTATCAGACCAGTAAACATCATCTGTTTCCAGCTCCCAACTCCATATACCGGCATTGGTACCGGACAAAATCAATTTCAGTATTTCGGTAGATTCAATTAACTCCACAACAGTATAAATTAATCAGGGTAGACATTGTTAATCAACTTTACAAATCTGTCACAAAAAGTTGATTATTACCAATTTAAAAAAAAATAAATCGATCAATCAAGAACCAGGAGAATAGAATCAAGAATCAAAGTAAATGGCATTGAACTTTTCCCGACTTAGTCTATTTTTCTTTTCCCGACCCCTGATTCCTGATCCTTAACTTCTAAATCCTGGTTCTTGATTCTTAACTCTTTATTCGCGTTAATAAGCCAATGGTAAAATCAGCAGGGGATGCTGATTATAAATTTACTGTATAAACCTGGCTCCGATTTCACTTCAATGCTTCCGTTAAGCTTGGTCACCGCATCCTTAACGAGGTATAGTCCTATGCCCGAGCTTCTTTTATTATCACCGGACTGGTAAAACTCATCAAAAATACGCTGCTGATCTGCTTTTTTAATTCCTACGCCGTTATCTTCCACTTCAATTACAGCGTTAACTTTTGCCCGCTGTGTTTTAACCCTCACCCATTGCTCGGGCTTTTTTGTATCGCTGTATTTAATAGAGTTCGATACCAGGTTATTTAAAATCACCCTCAGCGTTAGGGGGTCGCTGTTGATTTTGTCCAGTTCCAACTCTTTATAAAAACAAACTTCCCTTCCGTCCTTCATGTATTTATTTTGCGCTATTACATTATCAATTATGTTTAAAAGATTACACTCTTCTTTAATCGCGCTCAAATGCTTATCTTTTATAGCCACTAACATTTCGTGGATAAACTGGTCCTGTTTTTCAAGACTATTCTTCATTAAGGACGTGTAGGATTTAATTTGCTCCGGGTTATTCTCTTCTTCTATCAGGTTTATCAATCCTAAAAGCGATGCCAATGGCGAACGCAAGTCGTGAGTTACATTAAAAACAAATTTATCCAGCCCGGCATTTATTAACTGCAAGCTATTGTTCTGTTCAATTATTTTCTTTTTAGAGTTAGCCAGGTTTCTTATCAAAATACCGAAATACAATAGTAAACTAACTACAATAATTAAGGAGATAAATACATTAGCTATAAAAACGACCAGGTTAATTGTGCGGCAAATTGTACCCAGTGTATCTGAAAATGCCCGTTCCTTAACTGTCAGCTGCTCTGATATGTCGCTGATTGACAGGATCAACGATTTCTTTTCTGCTAACGAAATTTTCTTCCCAATTATTTTCTGGTGCGATAGTAACCCCAATTGGTGCAGCTTTTTTACCATAGCATCCCCATCAATCCAAATGCTTATCGCCTTTTCAAACATGGGTAAATGCTGAAACCGGTTGAAAAGCCATACCATGTCATCGATATCCGCACGATTATTTTTTGCTATTAAAAAGCCTTTTTCAGCATCACTATTATCATTATTTGAGGACAGGGCCATTCTGGCTATACGGTCACCTATGGGCACGGTGATTTCTCTCTCAAAAGAAGAATAGTCAGCCTCATTTTCCAAATAAATATAATTGATCAGGTGAGCAGATGCATCCTTCTGGCCTTTTGAATATTGCGATTCGCCATTAATATAAGCCCTGGCACCCGAAAGCACCCTTATGGTATAGTAATTAATAACCATTATCGCAGCTGACGCCCCTATTACTATAATCAATAAAATAAACTTTATTTTTTTTCTTAGTAATTTGAGCCCGGCGACAGTATGATTTATTTTATCTTTCAAAGGAGGATTATTTAACCGTTATAAATAGCATAAGTTGTCTTGTAAGCTAAGTCTTAATTGAATCCTATTTATGAAAATTATTATGACTTACAGCTAAACATATCGGGTATCGTTACAACGGATAAGTGCCTGTCTTTGTTTCAAGTATCTACCCTTAGCAGGCACAGTAACAGTTCAAACAGATGTGATTCAGCGTACTTAATGAAGCCCCGGATGATATCTAAAAAGGCTATTAATTAGTGATTATTCCCCCGATAAAAAATATATTTTGAAATTTAATTTATTTAATCGTAATATTGCGATGTAATTATGGGCTTAACCAAAACAGAAATATTTACCGAAGAGCAGAACCGACTGGCGGTGATGCTGAAGGCACTGGCACATCCGGCACGAATAGCTATTCTACAGCAGCTCATTCAAGTCAATGCTTGCATGTGCGGCAGCCTGGTAGACGAGTTGGGCTTGGCGCAGGCCACTATATCACAGCATTTAAAGGAGCTTAAAAACGCGGGCCTGATACAGGGTACCATCGAGGGTGTAAGCGTTTGTTACTGCATCGAGCCGCAAGCCTGGAAATTATTGAACGATGAGATGAATGCATTTTTTGGATCGTACACCGATCCGGGTAAATGCTGTTAAAAAAATTTAATTAAATCAATCGCAATATTGCAATATAACATTAAATTTGAATACGATGGATACCGATAATCAAATGAAAGAACTGGTAAGGCAAAAATACAGTGAGATAGCCTTACAGGATAAAGAAGCGAACCAGGCAAGCTGCTGCGGGTCGGGCTGCTGCTCCACCGAAGTGTACAATATAATGAGCGACGATTATAGCAACCTCAATGGCTATAATACCGATGCTGATTTGGGTTTAGGCTGCGGCTTACCCACGCAGTTTGCACAAATAAAAAAGGGAGATGTTGTGGTTGATCTCGGCTCCGGCGCCGGTAATGATTGTTTTGTAGCCAGGGCCGAAACCGGGGATACCGGCAAAGTTATCGGGATTGATTTTACTGAAGCAATGATCAATAAGGCCCGGCAGAACGCTGAAAAATTGGGCCTGAATAATGTAGAATTTCGGCTGGGGGATATTGAAAAAATGCCGCTTACATCAAATGTCGCGGATGTGGTGGTAAGCAATTGCGTTTTAAACCTGGTGCCCAATAAAGATGGCGTTTTTAAAGAGATATTCAGAGTGTTAAAGCCTAAGGGGCATTTCAGCATATCAGATATCGTATTAGCAGGTAACTTGCCTGATAAATTAAAAAACGAAGCCGAAATGTACGCAGGCTGTGTATCCGGTGCCATTCAAAAAGACGTTTACCTGGAATTGATCAGGATCAATGGGTTTAAAAATATAGTGATCCAAAAAGAAAAACCGATCAGCATACCAGATGATATTCTTTCAAATTATTTGAACGAAACAGAATTAGCAACCTATAAAAATGGAACAACCGGCATTTTCAGCATCACGGTTTTTGCTGAAAAACCCGAGGAAAAATCCTGCTGCGAACCCGGCTGCTGTAATTAAAGAAATATAATATCGAACACTGAATACTGAACGCCGAACACCGAAGTTGAAAATAACAAATGTCGAACGTAGGCTATTGAAACTAACTACTTCATCATTCGACATTCAGTATTCAGTGTTCGATATTAAAAAATGAATGCACATGACCAATATCCGACCATTATTACCCCCTGATTGGACATCAGTAAGAGTCATTTACCAGCAGGCCCTTGCAACGGGTAACGCCAATTTCTCATCTGCCATACCCGATTGGGAAGAATGGGACAACTCGCATGTAAAAAGTTGCAGACTGGTGGCTTTAGAAAATGACTTTGTTTTAGGATGGGCCGCCCTCACGGCAATATCCGACCGGTGTGTATATGCCGGTGTAGCCGAAGTAAGTATCTA
>JANYAB010000066.1 GCA_025355225.1 Bacteroidota bacterium | reverse complement strand
CATAGTTATCATTGCCGCCCGTTGACTGAAAGTAGCTAACAACTGCATTTGAATTTGTTTGCCTTGCCGCCGCAGGCAGGTTTTGCAGCAAGGTGTTTGACTGTTGCAGAAAACCAGGTCCCTGGAAACCGGCGGGTAAACCACTAAACCCCCCTCCTCCCTGTATTAAAGTTTTATTGTAGGGTTTGTTTTCACCAAGATCCATAAAAGCCAATACATCGCGCGAGTTGGTGGTGCTGTTTACACGATTGGTAACCCAAACTTCAATCTTAGTAATATTAACATTTGTACTGATAATAGGGATATTGGCCAGTGTCTTATTATAATTATCGCGGAAATACTGTGATAAGAAATAGTGTTTGTTCGCTTCGTAATCCGCCGGTGTTAAACTGAAATTACCTTGTTGTGATCCATTAGTAATGGTAATTGTTTTTGATTGGGAACGCTGCTGAGATAAAATGCTGGTTATATTTAATTTCCCGAATTTTAACTTCGTTTTAATACCAAACAACGCCTGAGTACCGGTAATCAATGTAGTATTTAACGGAAAACTTACCGTACCCACTTCAATTTTCTGGATGATTTCATCAGGATTTCCAGTATAATCAAGTTTTATCTGGTTTTCGAACTGGAACTGAGCATCTGTATTATAATTAGTAGTGATCTTTAACTTATCGCCTATACTACCAGTTATATTCATTTGAATTCGCTGGTTAAAATTAAAGTTAAATTGACTGCGCTGCTGGGTATTGAATAGTGGATTTTGATTACTATTGACCTGGCCGGCCATAATCATTTCTGCCGAGCCTTGCGGTCTGAAATTAATAGTTGAGCTTCCAAATATCTGTTCAAACGTATGGCTTCGTACCTCTATCGTAGGTATGAAGCCCTGCTGCTGCGATTGATAAGCATAGTTATCTGCCAGTTGTTTAAAATATATGCGCTGGTTTTCCCGTTCTTTCAACCTTAAATATTCAGCAAAAGTAAGGTACTGCGGTGGGCGGTACATTAAATTACCAACCCTTTCATACAATATATACTGGTTTGTGGCAGCATTGTATTCAATAGTTCGGACAAGGTTTGGCGGGTCGATATCAAAAACCCCTCTTAAGAGGCGATTATTATTTGATTCGGAGCTGTTGTAAGGGGATTTAATAGTTAAGGAGTCCTTTTTTACCCCCGGTAGCTGTTGGGCAAAAGCATGGCCAAATCCGCAAAGTGCAGAAATTAACAACATGATGACAATAACCTTAGAGCTAAAAATCCGAATCAAGAGGCAAGATAAAAATGTGAGTTATTATAAATTTTTTAGCGCAAATTTAATTAATTGTTCAATAGTTAAATCGCCTTTATTTTTATTTAATTCCTGATCCAGTACCTTCTCCACAGCACTACGTGCAAAACCTAACATAACCAGAGCAGACAGTGCTTCGTCCTTTACCGTTTTATTTAACGGAACATTAATAAGTGTATCAGGCCCTTCCTTTCGCAACTTATCCTGAAGCTCAAGGATAAGGCGCTGCGCCGACTTTGGGCCAATTCCTTTTATACGCTGTATCAAAGCAACATCGCCTTTTACAATAGCCGCCTGTATCTCATCAGGAGTGATAGAAGAAAGGATCATGCGGCCGGTATTTGCCCCGATTCCCGAAACGGATATCAGGTGTAAGAACAGACGACGCTCGCCCTCGTCAGCAAAACCATATAAGGTATGTCCATCTTCCTTAACATGAAGCCATGTAAATAATTTACATCGTTCAGTGTCACCCAGTTTTGAATAAGTATTTAGCGATATATTGATGTGATAACCCACACCACCTGCATCGATCACTACATAAGAAGGGCTTTTATGAGCCAATTTACCATCAATATACGCGTACATACAATATTTATTGTTTTTTATTTTCGGAGGCCGGAATGTCGATCCCGAAATATTTTAATTTATCATTTGCACCTGTCCCGATAGCTATCGGGCTTCCGCATTCGGCACTAATGCCGTCTACGGGAAATCTCATTCGGGGTTTCACTTCCCGTCCTTTTCCTGTGCATCAACAACAGCTATTGTAACCATATTCACTATTTCCCTAACCGAACTGCCCAATTGTAAAACGTGCACCGACTTTTTAAGGCCCAGCAATATAGGACCAACAGCTTCGGCCCCGCCAATCTCCTGTAATAATTTGTAGGCAATATTGCCGGATTCAAGGTTTGGAAAAACTAATGTATTCGCCGGCGCCCCGTTTAAAGTAGAAAATGGGAAATTATCGGCAAGCAAGTCTGAATTTAAAGCAAAATTCGCCTGCATGTCGCCATCAACTATCATATCGGGATATTTCTCATGCAGGATACGTACTGTTTCCCTGGTTTTTACAGGTATATCACCTTCATTTGAGCCAAAATTTGAATAAGAAAGTATAGCAATACGAGGTTTTATATTGAACTGTTTAACAGAGTGTTCAATTAATACAGTAATATCTACCAGTTCCTGTACAGTTGGATTGACATTTACCGTAGCATCCCCAATAAACACTGGCCCCTTTTTGGTAATCATCATATACATGCCGGCTACACGGTTCACTCCTTTTTCGGTACCGATGATCTGAAGGGCGGGTTTAACAGTTGACACATAGTCTTTGGTCAAACCTGAGATCAATGCGTCAGCCTGGCCAAACTGCACCATACAAACCCCATAATAATTACGCTGGGTTAGCATCTTCCTCGCTTCGGATAATGTGATCCCCCTACGCTGTCGTTTGTCAAACAAATATTCAGCATACTCGTTAAAATGTTCGCACTCCTCCCGGGGATCGATTATATGAATATCATCTAATTCAAGGTCGCTTTCCTTTATGATCCTTTTTATCCTGGCCAAATTACCAAGCAATATTGGGGTTGCAATACCCTCCTCCTTTACAATTTGAGCAGCCTTCAAAATCTTATAGTTGTCCGCTTCGGCAAAGACCACGCGTTTAGGGCTTTGCTTGGCCTTATTTGCAATATTCCGCAATAGCCTGTCGTCAGAACCAATCCTCAACCTAAGCTGCTCGCTATACGCATCCCAATCTGTAATGGCTTTCCGTGCTACGCCCGATTCCATTGCGGCTCTTGCGACAGCAGTTGAAACTTCGCAAATGAGGCGCTGATCCATAGGCTTCGGAATGATATAATCTCTTCCAAATTTCAAATTTTTGGTGTTATAAGCCAGGTTAACCTCCTCGGGAACCGGCTTTTTAGCCATCTCGGCAATTGCCTTAACGGCAGCTAATTTCATTTCTTCGTTAATAGCTGTGGCCCTTACATCAAGCGCCCCTCTAAAAATATACGGGAAACCCAGTACATTATTAACCTGGTTGGGGAAGTCGGCCCTGCCTGTAGCCATCAGTATATCTTTACGCGTTTTTATAGCAACATCGTAGTCTATTTCGGGTACAGGGTTAGCCATGGCAAAAACAATTGGATTTTTTGCCATCTGTTTAAGCATATCCGGAGTAACTACATGTCCTGCCGAAAGACCAATAAAAACATCCGCGCCCTTCATGGCATCCGCCAGGGTTTTAATATCCTTGCGCTCTGTAGCAAACTGCATCCGCATTTCATCAAGGTCGGTACGCTCCGGGTTTAAAAGCCCGTTGATATCAAACATCACCAGGTTTTCTTTTTTAACGCCTAATGAAAGGTATATTTTTGAGCACGAAACTGCCGCCGCCCCAGCTCCGTTAACTACCATTTTTATTTTGTCGAGTTTTTTGCCCTGTATCTCACAAGCATTTATTAATGCCGCACCAGAAATGATAGCAGTCCCATGCTGGTCGTCGTGCATCACGGGTATTTTCATTTCAGCTTTTAACCTACGCTCAATCTCAAAGCAAGTAGGGGCCGAAATATCTTCCAAATTGATGCCTCCGAATGTTGGTTCAAGCGCTTTAACAATGGCGACAAACTCGTCCACCGTTTTGGCATTTACCTCAAGATCAAAGACGTCGATATCAGCGTAAATTTTAAATAGCAGACCTTTACCTTCCATCACGGGTTTGGCTGCTTCGGGCCCAATATTGCCCAGCCCTAAAACTGCAGTGCCATTGGTGATAACGCCAACCAGGTTGCCCTTTGCGGTATATTTATATACATCCTCAACGTTATCTGCAATACGCAAACACGGTTCGGCAACGCCTGGCGAATAAGCCAATGTAAGATCCCGCTGCGAATTGGTGGGCTTTGTAGGCACCACCTGTATTTTACCAGGCCGGCCATTTGAATGGTAGTCAAGTGCGTCCTGTTTACGGTTTGGTTTATTCATGGTTTATAATTCAAGCACTCAAAATTACGATTCTTTTTGAGCTGATATAAAAAAAGCCCGGTTCTTATTTATTCAGAACCGGGCCGTCAATATTTTATTGTGCTATTTAACTCTTACTGATATTAAGTATCATTCCAGGTTGCAGATCCTCACTCTTTAATCCGTTCATTTCCTTAATATCCTCAACACTGGCCCCTTCAAACTTACGGGCTATTACCGGAAGCGTGTCCCCCGGCTGCACTCTGTAGCTAATATAAGTTTTTGATAT
>JANYAB010000030.1 GCA_025355225.1 Bacteroidota bacterium | reverse complement strand
GTATCAAATGCTGAAAAAGCAAATGAGGTTTTAGGTAAAGCCGGCAGGAAACGCTGGTTGGGCCGTCGCCCCCGTGTTCGCGGTGTTGCCATGAACCCTGTCGATCACCCTATGGGTGGTGGTGAAGGAAGGGCTTCAGGTGGTCATCCCCGTTCACGTAAAGGTATTTTAGCTAAAGGCTTCAAAACCCGTGACAAAAAGAAAACATCTGATCGTTACATCATTGAAAGAAGGAAGAAATAATGGCTCGTTCAATTAAAAAAGGACCTTATATAGATCATAACCTTGAAAAAAAGGTAGTGACGCTGAATGATTCTAATAAAAAATCAGTTGTAAAAACATGGTCACGTCGTTCCATGATCTCTCCTGATTTCGTTGGTCATACATTCGCAGTACACAATGGAAATAAATTTATTCCGGTGTACGTAACAGAAAACATGGTTGGACACAAGTTGGGCGAATTTGCGCCGACCCGTACATTCCGTGGTCACGCAGAAAAGAAAAAATAACTAGTAATGGAAGCAACAACAAAAATCAAGAGGTCTGTACAAATCAGACAGCGCAAGGAGCAGGAAAAAGCTCAGCAAGGAGGAGCTTCTGCTGCTAAGTTACAAAACTGCCCTACTTCACCGCGCAAAATGCGTTTGGTGGTGGACCTGATCCGTGGTGAGAATGTTGAAAAAGCATTGTATATATTGAAATTTACCAATAAGGAAGCTGCTATACGTGTAGAGAAATTATTGCTTTCGGCCATTAAAAACTGGGAGTCAAAAAATGAAGGTAAACGTGTTGAAGACAGTGCTCTATTTGTAAAAGAAGTTTCGGTAGGTGGTGGCCGTCAGTTGAAAAGACTGCGTCCGGCTCCGCAGGGCCGTGGATATCGTATCCGCAAGCGCTCAAACCACGTAACTCTTATTGTGGACAGTAAAAACGCTAACGATTAATTTGAAATGGGACAGAAAGCACATCCAATAGGTAACAGATTAGGAATCATCAGAGGTTGGGATTCTAATTGGTTCGGTGGAAATCACTATGCCGACAAATTAGTTGAAGACGAAAAGATCCGCAAGTATATTTCAGTACGTATCGCTAAAGGCGGTATATCAAAGGTTGTTATCGAACGCACCTTGAAACGCATTACCGTAACTATTCATACTGCCCGTCCGGGTATTGTGATCGGTAAAGGCGGCCAGGAAGTTGATAAGATCAAAGAAGAGTTAAAGAAACTGACCAAAAAAGAAGTTCAGATCAATATATTCGAGATCAAGAGGCCCGAACTGGATGCACAATTAGTTGCAGAAGGTATAGCAAAGCAGCTTGAAGCGCGTATCTCTTTCCGCCGTGCCATGAAAACTACTATTGCTTCGACCATGAGAATGGGTGCTGAAGGAATAAAAGTAATGACCTCTGGTCGTTTGGGCGGTGCTGGAATGGCACGTACAGAACAATATAAAGAAGGAAGAATACCATTACATACATTCCGCGCCGACATTGACTATGCTTTGGCAGAAGCCTTAACTACTTATGGTAAAATAGGTGTTAAAGTATGGATATGCAAAGGCGAAGTTTACGGCAAACGCGACCTATCACCAAATATTGGCGGTACCAGCAGCAACAGCGGTAAAGGTGGCCGTCCTGAAGGGGCAGCATCATTTGGCGGCCGTGGTAATGAAAGAGGTGGAGAACGTGGCGGAGAACGCAGAAGCGGTGATCGTCGCGGTGGCGGAAACGCTGGTGGTGGCGGTGGTGATCGCAGAGGCGGAACTGGTGGCGGTGGAAATCGCCCAGGTGGACAAAATCGCCCAGGCGGCGGTGGTGGTGCCGGTGGCAACCGTCCCGGTGGAAATCGCCCGGGTGGACCAGGAAAGAGATAATAATTAGAATAGAAAAATATATCTTTTAGATATAAAAGCTTAAAAAAATGCTACAGCCAAAAAGAACGAAGTTCAGAAAAATGCAAAAAGGCAGAATGAAAGGGATGACCACTCGTGGTGCTGAACTGTCATTCGGTTCTTTCGGTATAAAATCACTTGAGCCGGCCTGGATCACCAGTCGCCAGATCGAGGCTGCACGTATCGCTGTAACACGTTTTATGAAACGTGAAGGCCAGGTGTGGATCAGGATATTTCCTGACAAACCGGTAACCAAAAAACCTGCAGAGGTACGTATGGGTAAAGGTAAAGGTGCTCCTGAGTACTGGGTAGCGGTTGTTCGCCCTGGAAGGATCATTTTTGAAGCCGAAGGTGTGCCATTGGAAGTTGCCAAAGAGGCTTTACGCCTGGCAGCGCAGAAATTACCGGTTCAAACCCGGTTTGTAACACGTAGGGATTACGTAGAGGAATAAATAAAGTTAGCGGTTTTGAGTTTGCAGTTATCAGTTTGATATTGTGAACCTGGAACTAAAAACTCAATAAACTAATAAAGAAAATGAAGAACTCAGAAATTTTAGAGCTTACGACTGAAGAATTGACCGCAAGGATAGCAGAGGAGAGGAATAACCTCACCAAGCTAAAGTTTGCACATGCAGTTTCGGCCATTGAGAACCCTACCCGTATCACAAAGGTACGTAAGGATATTGCTCGCATAAATACTGAAATAACAAAGCGCAAAGCGGCGTCAGCTTCTGAAAATAAATAAAGCGTCTGAAGATGGAAAGAAATTTAAGAAAAACACGTACCGGCCTGGTAGTTAGCAATAAGATGGAAAAGTCTATTGTGGTTGCCGTTGAACGGAAAGTGAAACACCCGATCTATGGTAAGTTCGTAAAGAAAACTACCAAATTTATGGCTCATGACGAAGCAAATACCTGTGGTATTGGCGATACCGTATTGATTATGGAAACCCGCCCGCTGAGCAAAAACAAAAACTGGAGATTAGTTCAAATAGTAGAAAGGGCTAAATAACAATGGTACAACAGGAATCAAGATTAAACGTAGCTGATAACAGCGGTGCTAAAGAAGTTTTAGTGATCCGTGTTTTGGGCGGTACCGGCAAAAGATATGCTTCTATTGGTGATAAGATAGTAGTGACTGTAAAAAGCGCTATACCATCTGGTAACATCAAAAAAGGAACAGTATCAAAAGCTGTAGTGGTTAGGACCAAAAAGGAAATCCGCAGAAAAGATGGTTCATATATTCGTTTCGACGATAATGCAGCCGTTTTGTTAAATAACCAGGATGAGCCGAGAGGCACTCGTATCTTTGGCCCTGTTGCAAGAGAGTTGCGCGAGAAGCAATTTATGAAAATTGTATCATTAGCACCGGAGGTATTGTAACATGGAAAAGAAAAAACACGAACAACCTGCCAAATTAAAGATCCGTAAGGGCGACCTGGTTAAGGTTATTGCAGGCGACTCAAAAGGATCGCAAGGAAAAATATTAGAAGTGATATTAGAAAAAGGCCGTGCTATTGTTGAAGGCGTAAATATGGTATCAAAACATACTAAGCCAAATGCAGCCAGCCCTAACGGCGGGATTGTAAAAATGGAAGCCGCTATACATACTTCTAACCTGATGCTGGTTGACCCAAAATCAGGAAAACCTACCCGTGTGGGTAGAAAAAAGAATGAGGCCGGTAAATTAGTTAGGGTTTCAAAAAGGTCAGGAGAGGAAATTAAGTAATGGCAACTACAACATACGTACCAAGATTAAAAACAAAGTACAGAGAAGATATCCGTACCGCACTGAAAGATAAATTTCAGTATAAAAGCGTAATGCAGGTTCCGAAGCTGGAGAAAATTGCGATCAACCAGGGTGTTGGTGCAGCTACTACTGACAAGAAACTGATTGAAACGACAATTGCCGACCTGAGCACTATTACTGGTCAGCAGGCTGTTTCGTCAAAATCTAAAAAGGATATCTCGAACTTTAAATTGCGTAAAAATATGCCTGTTGGCGTACGTGTTACTCTACGCGATAATACAATGTACGAGTTTTTAGACCGTTTAATTTCAGTGGCTTTACCACGTATACGTGATTTTAAAGGCATTAACGATAAAGGATTTGACGGAAGAGGAAACTATACGCTGGGTATTACAGAGCAAATTATATTTCCTGAGATCAACATTGATAAGATCAATAAGATACAGGGTATGGATATTACTTTTGTTACCTCGGCAACAAACGATGTGGAAGCTTTGGAATTGCTGAAACAATTTGGTTTACCATTTAAAAATCAAACTAGATAATGGCTAAAGAAGGTGTAAAGGCACGTGAAGTTAAACGCGCTAAATTAGTAGCTAAATACGCTGAAAAAAGAGCAGCCCTTAAAGCCGCAGGCGATTACGCAGCATTAGATAAATTACCTAAAGCTTCGTCGCCGGTAAAATTGCACAACCGTTGCAAGTTAACCGGACGCCCGCGTGGTTATATGCGCCAGTTCGGTATTTCGCGGGTAACATTCCGTGATATGGCCCTTGCTGGTAAAATACCGGGAATAAAGAAGGCGTCTTGGTAAATTTTGGTTATACGTTGGACGTTTTACGTTCTACGTTAATCAGGAAAAACGTACGTACCACGTAATACGTACAACAAAGAATCAACCGATGGCAGGTCTACGGAAACCACCATCATAAACAATAAATAATGAATACAGATCCAATCGCAGATTATCTTACACGAGTAAGGAATGCTATTAAAGCCAACCACAGGGTTGTTGAAATTCCTGCATCAAATCTGAAGAAGGAAATCACGAAAGTGCTTTTCGACAAAGGTTACATTGCGAATTATAAGTTTGAAGAAACTGGTCCGCAAGGCAGCATCAAAGTTGCTTTAAAATACCATCCGATAACTAAAATTCCTGCTATACGCAGCATTTCGCGCATAAGTAAACCAGGTTTGAGGAAATACTCAGGTACGGCAAATTTGCCGCGTGTATTAAATGGTTTAGGAATTGCAATCCTGTCAACCTCTAAAGGTGTAATGACCGACAAAGAGGCACGCCAGCAAAATATTGGCGGCGAGGTATTATGCTACGTTTATTAATCAATTAGGAGGAATTAACCAATGTCAAGAATAGGAAAAGCACCTATAGCAATACCTGCGGGAGTAACGATTACAGTAGGCGACGGAAACGTTGTTACCGTAAAAGGACCCAAAGGTGTATTGCACCAGGCTGTTGACAGTGATATCATTGTTGAACAGGAAGAAGGAAATCTTGTTGTAAAACGCCCTTCTGAGCAAAAACGTCACAAAGCGTTGCACGGTTTATACCGCTCGCTAATAAATAACATGGTAGTTGGTGTAACTGAGGGTTACAAAGTGCAACAGGAATTGGTTGGTGTGGGTTACCGCGCAACTAATACCGGTAATACTTTAGACCTTGTTTTAGGCTACTCTCACCATTATGTGTTTGAGCTGCCACACGAAATTAAAGTTTCAACAACTGCTGAAAAGGGTAAAAACCCGACCATTATTTTAGAATCAATAGATAAGCAATTGATTGGCCAGGTAGCGGCAAAAATACGTTCGTTACGTGCACCAGAGCCTTACAAGGGTAAAGGTATCAAATTTGTAGGCGAAGTATTGAGAAGAAAAGCAGGTAAATCAGCATCTAAAAAGTAATCGTCATGACAGGTAAATTATCAAGAAGAGACAGAATTAAAAAGGGGATCAGAAAACGTATTTCAGGATCTTCAGAGCGTCCGCGCTTGTCAGTGTACAGGAGCAACAAAGGTATTTATGCCCAGATCATTGACGATGTATCCGGAAAAACTATCGTATCAGCATCATCTTTATCAAAAGAGTTTACAGCTAACGGCAATAAATCAGATCAATCAGTAGCCGTAGGCAAACTGGTAGCTGAAAAAGCAGTAGCTGCGGGTATCAAGGATGTGGTTTTCGATAGAAACGGTTATTTATATCATGGCCGTGTTAAATCACTGGCTGAAGGTGCACGTGAAGGCGGCTTAAACTTTTAATCGAAACTAGAGATGTCAACAATCAATATAAAAAGAGTAAAAACCAGCGAGATCGAATTAAAAGATCGCCTGGTTAGCATACAACGTGTGGCCAAGGTAACCAAGGGCGGTCGTACTTTCAGCTTTTCAGCCATTGTGGTTGTAGGCGACGAGAACGGAGTTGTAGGTTATGGTTTGGGTAAAGCAAAAGAGGTAACTGAAGCTATCGCTAAAGGAATTGATGATGCTAAAAAGAACCTGGTAAAAGTGCCGATCATTAATGGTACCATACCTCATGAGCAAATAGGAAAATTTTCGGGTGGTTTTGTTTTCATTAAACCAGCTGCAAATGGTACAGGTGTTATAGCCGGTGGTGCAATGCGCGCCGTGTTAGAATCTGCCGGTGTACACAACGTATTGGCAAAATCAAAAGGCTCTTCAAACCCGCACAACGTGGTTAAAGCAACCGTATCAGCATTATCACAATTGCGTGATGCCGTTACTGTAGCGCAACACCGCGGAATCACTTTAGGTAAGGTATTTAACGGATAATCAGTCATGGCAAAGATCAAAATAACACAGATTAAGAGCGTGATCGACAGAAGTGAGCGCCAGAAAAAAACAGTTGAGGCTTTGGGCTTGAGAAAGATCAACCAAAGCGTTGAAGTGGAAGCTACGCCAGCTATCGTAGGCATGGTTCGTAGAGTTAATCATTTGGTAGCGGTAGAAAATATTTAATATCATGAATTTAAGTAATCTTAAACCTGCAGAAGGTTCTACTAAAAATAGAAAAAGAATTGGCCGTGGTACAGGTTCTGGCCGTGGCGGAACGTCGACCCGTGGCCATAAAGGTGCAGGTTCACGTTCAGGTAACAGCACGAAAGTGGGTTTTGAAGGCGGTCAGATGCCTTTGCAACGCCGTGTTCCTAAGGTTGGTTTTAAAAACCCTAACCGTGTGGAGTATGTAAGCGTAAACCTGGATGCTTTGCAAAAATTAGCCGAAGAACATTCAGTTTCTGCAATTGATTTTGCAACTTTGAAAGAACATGGTTTAGTTTCGAGAAACGACCTGGTAAAAATATTAGGCCGTGGCGAATTAAAAGCCAAGTTAGAAGTTAAAGCACATGCATTTTCTGCTACTGCACAAAAAGCTATTGAAGCAGCCGGTGGTACTATAGTTAAGTTGTAAATTTCAATGAAGAAATTATTCACTACTTTATCCAATATCTGGAAAATCGATGATCTGAGAGTGCGTATTAGTAACACACTCTTATTTCTTTTAATATATCGTGTAGGTTCATTTGTGGTCCTGCCGGGTGTTAACTATGCATCTTTAAGTACGCAAAAAGGGAAAGCGGGATTAGTTGGATTGCTGGATATGTTTGCAGGGGGCTCGTTTTCACGTGCCTCTATTTTTGCTTTGGGTGTGATGCCATACATTTCGGCTTCTATCGTTGTGCAGCTGTTGGGGATAGCAGTGCCCTATTTCACCAAACTTCAAAAGGAAGGCGAAAGCGGTCGTAATAAACTAAACCAATGGACCCGCTACCTAACTATAGGTATTACAGCCCTGCAAGCTGTAGGCTATGTACGCTCGCAGATCAGTGCCGACCAGGTAAGCCCCGTAATGGGCATGGCTGCGTTTAGCGTACTATCGGTTTTCGTACTTACAGCAGGTACATTGTTTGTAATGTGGCTGGGCGAAAAAATCACGGACAAAGGTATTGGCAACGGTATTTCACTCATCATCATGGTGGGTATCATAGCACAATTGCCCGGCGCATTTTTAGCTGAGTTAGATGTTCGTAATAGCGGTAAAGGTGGTTTGATCACATTTATAGTTGAAATTGTGGCCCTTATAGGTGTGGTAATGTTTACCATTCTGATTGTTCAGGGTACCCGGAAAATTGCCGTGCAGTATGCTAAACGTATTGTAGGCAATAAACAATATGGCGGTGTGCGTCAGTATATCCCATTAAAGGTAAATGCTGCGGGTGTTATGCCTATTATATTTGCACAGGCCCTTATGTTCATCCCGGCTACTATCCCACAATTTTTCCCATCTATAGCAGCTAACGGTGCTGTGATGGCCCTGGCTAATTACAATTCGTGGGAGCATAATTTATTATTTGCGCTGTTAATCATTGTATTTACTTATTTCTATACAGCTATTACGGTTAATCCTAACCAGATGGCTGATGATATGAAAAAGAATGGCGGGTTTATACCGGGTGTTAAACCGGGCAAATCAACGGCTGAATTTATTGATGGGGTGATCTCAAGGATCACTTTGCCGGGATCAATTTTCCTGGCCATTATTGCTATCATACCAGCTTTTGCTTCCATGATCGGTATTAATAATTTATTTGCAAGATTTTTTGGCGGAACATCGCTAATTATCCTGGTGGGTGTGGTTTTAGATACTTTACAACAGATAGAGAGCCATTTGCTTATGCGTCACTACGACGGCTTGATGAAGACAGGTCGCATTACCGGACGTACGGCAATACCTACTTCTGCCGGAACAAGCCCGCCGGTTATCTAATTTATTTACATGTCAAAGATCCTTTATAAGTCTGTCGAAGAGATAGAGCTCATAAGAAAAAGTTCTTTACTTGTCTCTGAAACACTGGCCGAGATCGCGAAGGTTATCGGGCCGGGCGTAAAAACTATTGAATTAAATAAACTTGCTGAAACCTATATCCGCGACAACGGAGGGGTGCCCGCGTTTCTGAATTATAACGGATTCCCTTTTTCGCTTTGTATATCTCTGAATGACCAGATCGTACATGGTTTTCCAAGCCAGCATGTTTTAACAGAAGGTGACCTGGTATCAGTGGATTGCGGTGCAGTATTAAATAAATACTATGGCGATTCGGCTTATACTTTTGCCATCGGCGAAGTAAGCGATTCTGTTAAGACACTAATGCGTGTTACTAAGGAATGTCTTTACCTCGGTATTGAAAAAGCGGTAGCGGGTTTGCGGATAGGTGATATAGGATATGCGGTACAGGAACATGCTGAAAAACATGGTTTTGGAGTTGTTAAGGAATTGGTAGGGCACGGTGTTGGAATGCACTTGCACGAAAAACCAGAAGTGCCTAACTATGGTAAACGTGGTTCGGGTACCAAACTGGAAGAAGGAATGGTAATAGCCATCGAGCCTATGATCAATGCAGGCCGCGCGGGGGTGAAATTTTGGGATGATGGCTGGACAGTGTCAACCTCGGATAAAAAACCTTCGGCTCATTATGAGCATACAGTAGCTATAAATAAAGGCAAAGCAGATATACTTTCAACATTTTCATACATCGAAGAAGTTTTAAAAGAAAAAGTAAATAATTAGAAAAAATTTATTTAATTTTGCAACCCGGTTTTAAGGCGGATAATAAAGTAATAATCAGTAAAATATGGCCAAACAAGCCTCGATTGAACAAGACGGTACAATTAAGGAAGCGTTATCAAATGCGATGTTCAGAGTTGAACTCGAAAATGGTCATGAAATTATTGCCCACATATCCGGGAAAATGCGTATGCACTACATAAAAATCTTACCTGGCGACAGAGTAAAGCTTGAAATGAGCCCATACGATTTATCAAAAGGCAGAATAACCTACAGGTATAAATAATAAAAAGATGAAAGTTAGAGCATCCATTAAAAAACGCAGCGCTGATTGCAAGATCATCCGCCGTCACGGGAAACTTTATGTGATCAACAAAAAGAATCCTAAGTACAAACAACGCCAGGGCTAATTAAAAAGATATTGTAACGATTCGTACAACGGTAGCCGCCGTTCGGTCGTCACTTAAAAACAAACAAAAAATATGGCAAGGATTTCAGGTATTGATTTACCAAAAAACAAACGGGGAGAGATCGGACTTACATACATTTATGGTATAGGCCGCTCAACAGCTCAGAACATTTTGACCCAGGCTGGCATTGATTTCGATACAAAAGTGCAAGAGTGGACAGATGAGCAATTAACATCTATCCGTACAATAATTAACGACCAGATAAAGGTTGAAGGTTCGCTGCGTTCAGAAGTTCAGCTAAACATCAAACGTTTAATGGATATAGGTTGCTATCGCGGTACCCGTCATCGTAAAGGATTACCATTGCGCGGACAACGTACCAAGAATAATTCACGTACCCGTAAAGGAAAACGTAAGACAGTTGCTAACAAGAAAAAAGCAACTAAATAAGAAGTTTGCAGTTTTGAGTTGGCAGTTGCCAGTTTTTGAACCTGCATTCAACATATAAAAATAAGTGATTGGTGATCAGAGATTGATTTTTGATCATTAGGAATAGAAAAATAAAAGAAGGTTAATGGGTCCGAATTATTTCAATAATTCAGTAATTCAGTAATTCATTAAATCAATAATTAAAAAGATGGCTAAAACTAAAAAAGTTACCAAAAAGCGCGTTGTTATTGTGGAGTCAGTTGGCGAAGCACATGTGAATGCTACTTTTAACAATATCATCATTACCCTAACCAACAAAACCGGCCAGGCAATTTCCTGGTCATCAGCGGGTAAAATGGGTTTCAAGGGTTCTAAAAAGAACACCCCATATGCTGCTGGTCAAGCTGCTGCCGATTGTGGCAAGGTTGCTTATGATCTGGGCCTGCGCAAGGTTGAAGTATTTGTAAAAGGCCCGGGTGCCGGACGTGAGTCAGCGATCCGTACTTTACAAACTACCGGTATTGAAGTTACCACAATAAAGGATATTACACCGCTGCCGCACAATGGTTGCCGTCCGTCAAAAAGAAGAAGAGTTTAATTAATTAATTTTTAAAGCTAAGATTCAGCAGCTGCGGGCTGCCTGATACTTTAAAACAACAAAAATGGCTAGATATACAGGTCCAAAATCAAAAATTGCGCGTAGGTTCCGCGAACCGATCTTCGGTCCGGATAAGGCGTTAGAAAGAAAAAACTACCCACCGGGTATGCATGGTGCTTCCAAAAGAAGAGGAAAGCAATCAGAGTATTCAACCCAGTTAATGGAGAAACAAAAAGTTAAATACACTTATGGTGTATTAGAGCGTCAGTTCGAAAACTTGTTTCACCGCGCTTCAGCAAAAGAAGGCATCACCGGCGAAAACCTGCTTAAATTTTTAGAGGCACGTTTGGACAATGCGGTTTACCGTTTTGGTATAGCCCCTACCCGCTCGGCAGCACGCCAGTTGGTAAGCCATAAGCACATTAACGTAAATGGCGAAGTAGTGAGCATTGCATCGTACAGCCTTAAGGCAGGAGATGTGATTTCAGTTCGTGAAAAATCAAAATCACTGGAGTCGATAACACATTCGGTTGCCGGTAAAAAAATCAACAGATATAGCTGGTTGGAATGGGATGCCGCGAATTTAACAGGCAAGTTCCTTAGTTATCCAAACCGCGACGAGATTCCTGAGAATATCAAGGAAAACCTGATCGTCGAGTTGTACTCTAAATAAGATATGAGATTTTAGATATGAGATTTGAGAAATACTTCAAATCTCATATTTCAGTTTCAAAACAAAGTAAACAGAAGGTTTAAGATATAAGTACAGAAAAGCGGGCACATAGTCTCAATTCTCTTGTCTCACATCTCAAATCTATTAACAAATAAACAATAAATAAAGGATATAAATGGCAATTTTAGCATTTCAAAAACCGGACAAGGTTATCATGCAGAAGGCAAATGATTTTGATGGTACGTTTGAGTTTCGTCCATTAGAACCAGGCTTCGGTATAACCATTGGTAATGCTTTACGTCGTATCTTACTTTCATCTCTGGAGGGTTATGCAATTACTTCTGTTCGTTTTTCAGGAGTAAATCATGAGTTTTCAACCATCAAAGGTGTTGTTGAAGACGTTACCGAGATCATTCTGAACTTAAAGCAGGTTCGTTTGAAAAAAAGCGGTGATTCCGGCGACTCGGAAAAAGTATTCGTGATCATCAACGGTCAGGACGCTTTTACAGCCGGCGACATTACCAAGTTCTCAAATAACTTTACTGTTTTGAATCCAGACCTTGTTATCTGTAACATGGATTCGTCAGTAACGCTCGAAATTGAACTTACTATAAACAAAGGCAGGGGCTACATTCCAAGTGAAGAAAACAAAAACCCCGAAGCCAATGTAGGTGTGATAGCTATCGATTCTATCTACACGCCTATCAAAAATGTAAAGTATACCATAGAGAACTATCGTGTTGAGCAAAAAACAGACTATGAAAAATTAGTTTTGGATATTGCTACTGATGGCTCTATACATCCTGAAGACGCTTTGAAAGAAGCTGCCAAGATTTTGATTCAGCACTTTATGTTGTTCAGCGATGAAAACATGATGCTGGAAGCACAGGCTAAGGAAGAAACCAAAGAGGTTGACGAGGAAATTTTGCATATGCGTAAGATCCTTAAAACCGAATTGGTTGACCTTGATCTTTCAGTGCGCGCATTAAACTGCCTTAAAGCAGCCGATATCCGCAGCCTGGCCGACCTGGTTTCATACGATGTAGCTGATATGCTTAAATTCAGAAACTTTGGTAAAAAGTCATTAACTGAAATTCAGGACCTGGTTAAATCAAAAGGATTATCTTTTGGCATGAACCTGTCGAAATTTAAGTTAGACGAGGAGTAATGACATGTTGTACGTTCGACGTTTTACGTTGTCCGTATAATAATTTATAACACGTTGTACATTCGACGTTTTACGCTGTACGTATAATAACTAATAGGTTAAACGTAGAACGTAAAACGTCGAACGTATAACAAAACAAACAATAAGCGAGGGCATAATTCCCGGGCTTGACAAGAAAAGTCGCCTGACGGTATGCACGTGCACAAATTAAAAACACAATGAGACACGGAAAAAAAGTTAACCATTTAGGCCGTACAGACAGCCACCGCAAGGCGATGCTGGCAAACATGGCTTCATCGCTTATTTTACACAAGCGTATTACTACTACTTTGGCTAAGGCAAAAGCGCTTCGCGTATATGTTGAGCCAATCTTAACCAAAGCTAAAAACGATACTACCCACTCGCGCCGTACGGTATTCAGTTACCTGCAGGATAAAGAAACAGTAACCATCCTGTTTCGTGAAATAGCCGAGAAAATTGCTAACCGCCCGGGTGGTTACACCCGTATCATCAAAATGGAAAACCGTTTGGGTGACAACGCTGAAATGGCATTGATCGAACTGGTAGACTATAACACCGTTTACGGTAAGGATGCCGCACAAGCAACGAAGAAATCAACACGCCGTCGTGGATCAGGTGCTGGTAAGGCTAAAGCTGCAACTCCGGTTGCCGCTGCCCCTGCTGCAAGCGCTGAGGTTACACCTGCCGACGACGCAACATTTATTGAAGATGCAGTAATAGTTGAAGAACCAAAGGCAGAAGCAACACCTGCTGCTGACGAAACTCCGGCACCAGAACAAGCATCTCCTGATAAAGAAGAAAACGCTGAAAAAGGCGAATAAGCCCTTTTTAACTTAAACTATTGAAAGAACGCCCTGCTCATTCGAGAGGGCGTTTTTGTTTTACTCCTTTTTTGTCATGCTGAATGAAATGAAGCATCTATTCGCGAATAGTTTCAGGAGATGCCCTGCCGGCAAGGCTTCACATGCCGAAAGGTATTAGGCGCGATAGGTTGGTATCCTTTACAATTGTTAACGTATTTGTCTGAACCATGATTACGCCGATTAAGGGATTATCATGATGCAAGACAAATCAGGAAAATCCTACAAATCAAGGTTCAGACAAAAAATCAACGCCATCAACCCATCACACCCATCAACGGTTCAGACAATCAAATCACCACCCCGCACAGTGACATTAATAGAACCCCCTTAAAACCTTTCACCTTTACCCTTTCTCCTTTACCCTTTCACCTCATTTTCTGCCAACCTGTCACTGTCTTTTCCCGCATTTCTGACTAAATATTACCTTTCAGCTTTCACCTTTCAGCTTTCACCTTTCTTTTTCCTGACAAATCGATATTGGCATAACCCTTGTTAATATAGCATTGGTAAACAAATTAAGAAAAGGAAAAATCAATCAATATATGTCTAAAATAATTGGAATCGACTTAGGAACAACGAACTCTTGCGTTTCGGTAATGGAAGGTAACGAACCTGTAGTTATCGCTAACAGCGAGGGTAAACGTACTACGCCGTCTGTTGTAGCGTTTGTTGACAACGGCGAGCGTAAGGTGGGTGACCCTGCTAAGCGCCAGGCTATTACCAACCCAACAAAAACTATTTATTCTATTAAACGCTTCATGGGCAACCAGTTTAGCGAAGTTACCAAAGAAGTGGCGCGTGTCCCTTACAAGGTAGTTAAAGGGGATAACAATACTCCGCGTGTTGAAATAGACGACCGCAAATATACACCACAGGAAATCTCGGCAATGATACTTCAGAAAATGAAGAAAACTGCTGAAGATTTTTTAGGTACTGAAGTAACCGAAGCGGTTATCACCGTTCCGGCATATTTTAACGATGCCCAACGTCAGGCTACTAAAGAAGCCGGTGAGATCGCTGGTTTAAAAGTTCGCCGTATTATTAACGAGCCTACTGCTGCTGCCCTGGCTTATGGCCTGGACAAAGCACACAAGGATATGAAGATAGTTGTGTTTGACTGCGGTGGTGGTACACATGACGTATCGGTACTTGAGTTAGGCGATGGTGTATTCGAAGTAAAATCAACCGATGGTGATACGCACCTTGGTGGTGACGACTTTGACCACGTAATTATCGACTGGCTGGCTGACGAATTTAAAAATGATGAAGGCGTTGACCTGCGTAAGGACCCAATGGCTTTGCAACGTTTAAAAGATTCGGCTGAAAAAGCTAAAATTGAGCTTTCAAGCAGTACGCAAAGCGAGATCAATCTTCCTTACATCACTGCAGCTGATGGCATGCCAAAGCACTTGGTAAAAACATTAACCCGTGCTAAATTTGAGCAACTGGCCGACAGTTTGATCAAACGCACAATTGATCCATGTAAATCAGCATTAAAAGGTGCCGGTTTAAGTATCACTGATATCGACGAGATCATATTGGTAGGTGGATCAACCCGTATCCCTGCTATACAGGAAGCTGTAGAGAAATTCTTTGGCAAAGCACCGTCAAAAGGTGTAAATCCAGATGAGGTTGTAGCCATAGGCGCTGCTATACAAGGTGGCGTGTTATCTGGCGAGGTAAAAGATGTATTGTTACTGGATGTTACCCCGCTTTCTTTGGGTATCGAAACAATGGGTGGTATAATGACCAAACTGATCGAAGCGAATACAACTATTCCTACCAAGAAATCGGAAGTGTTCTCTACAGCATCAGACAGTCAGCCATCTGTTGAGATTCATATATTACAAGGCGAACGCCCAATGGCAGCGCAAAATCGCACCATAGGCCGTTTCCACCTGGATGGTATCCCGCCAGCACCACGCGGTGTGCCGCAAATCGAGGTGTCATTTGATATCGACGCCAACGGTATATTGCATGTAGGCGCTAAGGATAAAGCGACTGGCAAAGAGCAAAAGATCCGTATTGAAGCTTCGTCAGGTTTGACTGAGGCTGAAATTAAGAAGATGAAGGACGAAGCAGAAGCAAATGCAGAAGCTGACAAAAAGGCAAAAGAGGAAGTTGAAAAACTTAACTCCGCTGACGCCCTGATCTTTACCACCGAAAAGCAACTGAAAGAATATGGTGACAAAATTTCGGCTGACAAAAAAGCACCTATTGAAGATGCTTTGAAAAAGCTGAAAGAAGCGTTTTCAGCAAAAAATCTTTCGGATATAGATGCAGCGCAAACTGAACTGAATACCGCATGGACGGCAGCATCTGAAGAGATGTACAAAGCTGCAGCAGATTCTGGTCAGCCACAACCTGGTGCGGATGGCGCTGGCGAAGGCCACGCAGAACACGCACAAGGCAACGCTGATACCGTAACTGATGTTGATTTCGAAGAGGTAAAATAAGCCCCTAACCCCTGAAGGGGAATAAGAAAAAGCCTGTATCAAATTTTGGTACAGGTTTTTTTATGCGATCAACTTTGGAAAGGGGAGTGTTTTATAAGATACAGTTTAGACAAGAAATGGTTAAAAATCGATTTTAATTGTTTCGCTGCTATTGGGGAAGCTTACAGCGTTATCGGTCATTTCAAGTGCTTTGCCGTTCACATCAATTTTTTTCATCTTTCCCTTTGTCTTGCCTTCAAAGCCGTGTAATACGAGCGCGATTTTAGTATATTTAGATATAAACGAGCCTTCGACAGCTGCCAGGCTGATCTGTTTTTTTGCAGGATCAAAGCTGATCTTACGTTTGTAATAGGCACCCTTTTGATACGCATAAGATGAACCATCATCTTCATAGTAAACGAAGCTGTTGGCCTCCTTTCCGTACCAAATATGTAACTCTAAAATACCATCTCCCTGCTCATTTGTGCTTTGTATCACATGCTGCATTGGGACGATACCTCCTGGTTTTATAAACACAGGTAAATCGGTTAGTGGGGCCGCAACCAGAACGGCTAAACCTCCTGCAAATTTCTCACCCGAACTAAGGCGGTACCAGTCGCCGGCAGGTAAATAAACTTCTGCTGTTTGCTTGGTGCTTTCTACCGGGGCCACCAATATGGCATCCCCGAACAAAAATTGATTCTGGTATTTTACATCAAAAACCTTTTCATCCTGCGTATAATTAACGGCCAGTGTACGGCTTACCGGCATACCAGTTCTGTGCGACTGATAATAACTGGAATAGATATAGGGAAGCAACCGATACCGCTCAATGTCGTTAAGTTAAGGATCATACTGCTCTTTTATAGTTAGTTAGCGTTTTGTATTTCCCGGCTCTTCGCTTTAATGTTCTTATTCTGGGGGCTTTCCTGTTTGGCCTTATAGGTTCGGTGTATTGAGCAAAGAGGTTT
>JANYAB010000026.1 GCA_025355225.1 Bacteroidota bacterium | reverse complement strand
TCGGCAACAGCTACTATATCGCCATTTATAAAAACAATTTTGGTTTAAGTCATGCACAAACAATAATCGAATACATTTTTTATGCCCTTATATATTATTACCTGTTCAAAAGCAAATACATAAAAAAACTGGTGCTTTTTTCTGTAATTCTGATAATCATATTTTTTATTATCAATGCGCTACTTTTGCAACCATACAACAAGACTTTCCCAACCTATGTGATTTTTTCAACCGAGGCATTGTATGTGATATTTGCTGTGTTATTGTATAAACAAATGCTATTATACCCCATTCAAATTGATATAACCAGGCAAAGCGTTTTTTGGTTCAATACTGCGATATTATTTTTTTCAACCACTATGTTTTTAAATTTAGCACTTATGAATTACCGCAGTCAGCATAATCTTCATAGCCCTATTGCTATGTTTTTTTGGTATAGCATCGACATTGTATTTAGCGTGCTCTTGGGAATAACTATTTTAATGGATAAAAAAGGAATTGCAACTACGAATGTATAATGACAGTATAGGAAGACGGGATAATCGCATAGGATTTGAAAGAGTATATTAATTAAATGTTCGCAAAATTAGTTTTAGCGTTATCTTTTGTCGTAGTGGTAATAGGCCTTTATGTAATTTTGACAACCGAAGTATTCTATGTGATATTTGCTGCGTTAACCGTCGGCATAATCATCAGAGTCCTATTTCGCTATATTTTTGATATGGTATCGATATTGCATTCAGCGTGCTCTTAGGGATAACTATTTTAATGGACAAAAAAGAAATTGCAACTGCGAATGCATAAAGACAGTATAGGAATACAGGACGATAGTATAGGGCTTGTAGTGGTATTAACCGGGTTGTTTTTTGCGCTGCTTGTCGGCTCCGTGGTATATTTTGTTGTATTATACCGGAGCAAACAACTAAAAAATAAAAAAGAGCATGAACAACTTCAGGCCAATTTCCGGCAAGAGCTATTGAAAACTCAAATCGAGATACAAGAACAAACATTAAACCATACCAGCCGCGAAATACACGATAACATAACTCAGGTATTGTCATTTGTAAAGCTTACCCTGGGCCTTACTAAAAACCTCGGCGAAAAGGAAACCCAGCTAAAGATCAATGAAAGCCGTGAACTGGTTGGCCAAACCATAGTTGATCTGCGCGACCTGTCAAAAAGCTTAAGCTTTGAACACATAAGTAACCTGGGATTGGTGAAAACCATTGAAATTGAGGTTGAAAGAATCAATAGAAGCGGCATTATCGCTGTGGCATTTTCAGTAGATGGTGACGCGTATCCATTAGGCGGGCAGCACGAACTGGTATTATTCAGGATATTCCAGGAAGCATTTAATAATGCGCTTAAACATTCGGGCGCTAAACATTTAAAAATCAACTTGCAATATCATTCTGATTTGTTTAATTTAACCCTCGAAGATGACGGTTCTGGTTTTTCGGCCGAAACACTTGATAATAAGCGTGGATCGGGGCTGAAAAACATAGAAAACAGGGCAGCCTTGATTGGAGGTAGTGCAACAATTAATAGTGCTCCAGGCAAAGGTTGCTGTGTGAAGGTTACCCTATACCCTTTAAAACAATTAAACATTGATGGAGGAACCCATCCGGATAGCATTAGTCGATGACCACCGCCTGTTCAGGAGCGGTATAGCAGCACTTATTCAGGATTTTGATCGCTATAGCATACTTTTCGAAGCCGGGGACGGCGAAGAGATGATGCGGAAAATTACCCCCAAATTAAAGCCTGATATTATATTGCTGGATATTAACATGCCAAAAATGGACGGTATTAACGCCGCCCGCTGGCTAAGGAATGTTCATCCTGAAATTAATATCATCGTGCTGTCGATGTTTGAAGATGCCGAAAAGGTATTAACAATGGTTAGAATGGGCGTTAAAGCTTACCTATTGAAAGATGCAGAACCCCATGAATTTGAAGATGCGCTTCGTAAGGTTTCGGAAAATGAGCTATACTATCCAGACTTTGTTACCAAATATTTAGTGGATAAATTTGATAATGAGTTTAATATAACCAAATTAAATAGCCGCGAGATAGAATTTTTAAAATTAGCCGGCACTGAACTCACTTATAAACAAATTGCCGAACAGATGTGCATCAGCTCGCGAACTGTCGACGGCTATCGCGACCAGCTATTCGAAAAATTACACATAAAAAACCGCATCGGCCTGGCGTTATATGCCATAAAAAATAAACTGATAGATTTGTAATTTGCTAATATTTTTAGCAAATTTGCTGTATGTCACACGAGGAGAATGCAGAGTTTTTTAAGGGAAGAGGGGCACAGGTAAATACCCATAACAAGTTTCTGAAAAATAAATATGTGCTGGAGCATATAGAGGGGCTCGACGAGCCGCTTCTTGAAAATTCAGCCACGCAACTTTTCGAAGAAACGCCCAAAAAGATAGTCAGCGAGTCAAACAGTCCCGATCTGAGCCATATGTATTCCATCAATCCTTACCAGGGTTGTGAGCATGGCTGCATCTATTGTTATGCCCGTAACACCCACGAATATTATGGCTTTAGCGCCGGACTTGATTTTGAAAGGAAAATCATTGTAAAACGGAATGCAGCGGAGTTGCTTGAGCAATATTTTAATAAAAAGAACTATGAGCCGGTATGCATCCTGTTGTCCGGCAATACGGATTGCTATCAACCCATTGAGCGCAAATTGAAAATAACACGTTCTTTGTTGGAACTCTTTCTTCAGTATAGAAACCCGGTAAGTATCATCACTAAGAATAATGTCATTCTGCGCGATCTGGATATCCTTTCGGAACTGGCAAAACTGAAATTGGTGCATGTAAATATCTCATTAACGTCCTTAAACGAGCAACTGCGGCAAAAACTGGAGCCGCGCACCGTAACGGCAACCGGCAGGCTGGCGGTAATTCAGAAATTGACCGAACAGGGTGTACCCATCCGGGTAATGGCAGCGCCAATTATACCTGGTTTAAACAGTAACGAGATACCGGATATCATCAGGGCTGCTGCTGATAAGGGAGCCTTGTCTGCCGGCTTTACCATAGTACGGCTTAACGGCAGCGTAGCAGAGCTATTCAGCAATTGGATACATAAGGCGTTTCCAGACAGGGCCGAAAAAGTACTGAACATGATACGTGCCTGCCATGATGGTAAATTAAACGACAGTGATTTTGGTCGCCGCATGAGTGGTGAGGGTAATATAGCCGAATCTATCCATCAACTCTTCCGCATGGCCTGTAATCGCTTTATGGCTGGCAGGGAAATGCCCGAATATGACTATAGTTTATTTGTGCCGAAGGGCGGGAGGCAGACTAACCTATTTGACCGCTGATTTTATATGATTTTTTTGATTGCGTTGATTGATGGAAGAGATTTCCGAAGTTTTTGAAACTTCGGAAATCTGCCCGGGATTTATTTGGAAGAATATTTTTTTGGCAGTATAAACATTTCAACTAAAACTCCAACACTGACCCCAATCGTATAACATAAAAGGTCGCCCCAAAGAAAGGTATCTCCTAAGACCAGTCTGCCAAAAAGGGTGTGCCTTAAGCTGTCTATCCAGGGTGCTTTGTAAAGCTGGCTAAACTCGATGGCATAGCAGAATAATAAAGACCAGAGTACAACTTGTTTAATTGTTGCCCTGATAAACAAGAACCGAATTATAAAATATACCATTGTCGCCCATAAAATATCGCCAATAAATAAGGGGATACCTGCAAAGTGCCGGGATAAAAGGCCAAGAACAATGGTAATGATTATTATGGAAAAGTATAAGATCCTCGATCGAAGCATAAATAGAATTTAAGCAGGTCCATTTAACTATTTAAAAATAAAAAAGCTGCCCCTTTTTGAGACAGCTTTCAAATTTCTATAATAGCTCCCCTTCAGGGTAGGGGGCTTACTTAAGCTAATTCTGCTTCCAAAGCCATTTGCTCATCAACTAAAATACGGCCGCAATGCTCGCAAACAATGATCTTTTTGCGCTGACGGATATCCGACTGGCGTTGCGGAGGGATCTGGTTAAAGCATCCTGAGCATGAATCGCGCTGGATAGTAACTACTGCCAGGCCATTCTTTGCATTGCTGCGCAAGCGGTTATAAGCAATCAGCAAACGCTCTTCAATGCCTTTAGTCGCCTGTTCGGCCTGGGTGTTAAGCTCGTTTTCTTCTTTTTCAGTTTCAGAAGTTATGGTGCCTAATTCCGCTTTTTTCGCATCAAGGTCGCCCTTACGGCCCTCTAAGTCGGCAAGTGCTTTCTCATAGATTTGAGTTTTTGAAGCGATCTCGTATCCAAATTCCTTTATCTTTTTTTCGCTTACTTGTATATCTAATCCTTGTATCTCTATCTCTTTTGTGATAGCATCATACTCGCGGTTATTTTTTACATCGTTAAGCTGTGTTTCGTACTTTTTAATATTGGCCTGCGATTCCTTTATCAGGTTTTTGCGGGTTACGATATCATCTTCAAGGTCATCCAGCTCACCTTTTATTTTCTGAATGCGGGTTTCGAGGCCCTCAACATCATCTTCCAGGTCGGCTACTTCCATAGGTAATTCACCTCTTACCTGGCGTATCTTATCAATTTTGGTGTGGATGGTTTGAAGGTCGTATAAAGCTTTAAGCTTTTGTTCTACGGTTTGTTCCATTAAATATAATATTTGACGGGGTTTGTATTTGTCTCTGTTAAACGGACGGCAAAGTTACTAAATTTTTTTTGAATAATTTCAAACAATAATTGTTGTGTAAATTGCTCACTTTCAAAATGTCCGATATCGGCGATAATGATCTTTCCATCGGCATCAAAAAACTCATGGTACTTAAAATCGGCAGTAATAAAAACATCAGCGCCTGCCGCAATGGCGTGTTTCAACAAAAAACCTCCTGCCCCGCCGCACACTGCCACCTTTTTAACACTTTTACCCGTTAAGGTGGTATGCCTTATTACATGGGCGTGCATTCTTTGCTTCACCTCGAATAAAAACTCCTCTTCGTCCATTGCTTCTTCCAGTTCACCTACCATACCGGCTCCAACCTGCTGATGTTGGTTTGTCAGGGTATAAAGGTCATAAGCAACCTCTTCGTACGGGTGGGCCAGCAACAGGGCCATCAGCAACTTACTTTCGAGGTTGGCCGGATAAATGGTTTCTATGCGCACCTCGTTTTCATAATGGCGGGTGCCGGGTTCGCCCACATACGGGGTCGAGTCCTCATTGCCTTTGAAGGTGCCTGTCCCTTCGGCGTTAAAACTGCATTCGCTATAATTGCCTATATTGCCTGCCCCCGCATGGAACAGCGCATTCCTCACCTGGTCGGCTTTGTCAGCAGGCACATAAGTGACGAGTTTCTTAAGCAAGCCGTTTTTTGGTGCAAGTATACGGCAGTTTGTTAAACCCAGCGTTTCGCATATCCGTTCATTCACCCCATTGATCACATTGTCCAAATTGGTATGGATAGCATATATAGCAATATGGTTGCGGATAGCCTTCTCAACTACGCGTTCTACATAGGTTTTGCCGTTAAACTTCTTTAGTCCGCGGAAAACGATCGGGTGGTGTGAGACGATCACCTGGCAGTTTTTAGCTATAGCCTCATCTACTACCGCTTCGGTACAGTCCAGTGAGATCAAAGCCTGGTGCACTTCTTGCTCTGGCTGACCTACAATTAAACCCGAGTTGTCATAATCTTCCTGGTAAGCAAGCGGGGCAAGACTTTCCAGGTATGCGGTAAGAAGCGATAATTTCATAGCCGAAGTTAGTTATGCAACAGACCAATTTCAAATTTTTATTTATCGACCAATAAAAAGGTAAATTAAATTAATCCGTCGGTAAATAGTTTTTTTAATAAGTCATTTTAAACACCGCAGTATACATCAATCCGCTATTGTTTTGAACCGCTTTGGGGACATTTATAGAAATATCACCGCCTTGCTGTGTCCACTTAAGTTTTTGATTGGTTCCCAGCAGCATGATTTTCTTTACCTTCCTTGAAACGCCTCGAAAGCGGGCTGCGACTGGGCGCGCGCCAACAGCGCAACGCTAAGCAATGCGTACTTGAGGAATCTTGTGATCACCATGTCAGTTTACAAAGAAACGTAATCCTGCGCTGCGTGCCATTGTTGCGCAGGCCGGTCACCTGACCAAATGCGCTGCTGCTCGGAGTCGTATTGGGAACGGCGAACGTGGCGGTGTTGGCGGCGTCCACCGCTTCGCCGCGCAACTGAAGT
>JANYAB010000025.1 GCA_025355225.1 Bacteroidota bacterium | reverse complement strand
TGATCTCGGTCGACCAGGTGTTTTCACTTGCCTGCAAGGTATTGCAGAGCCGCGGCAACGTTCTGTAGAGGCGGGCGATGTTGGACCGACTGGCGTTGTGTCGCGAGGTTTCTTCGCCAAAGCAGAAGGGACAATGAAATATAATCCCGGAGCTATCGATTACCAAAAAGAAGGTGACTGGAAAGATTATGATGAGCAAGGAAAGGTAACGGGTTCGAAATGGGTTAAAGGGGAACAGGTAACAGATTAAAAAATACGTCATTGCGAGGTACGAAGCAATCTCTGAACTATGCGAGGCGGAACATTGTCTGAACCGGAATTTTCTGAATTTAAAAATGAACAGGATTCTGAAAATTCAATAATTCTGAAAATTCTGATTCAGACAATTTAAACGTGGTGCTGAAAGTTTAAACCAGATACGATAGGTTACTTTTCTTTGTTTGCAGGTATTAATACAAAATCACAAGATGAAACGAACCTGGCAAAATATAAAACAACATCCTGTTTCGGTATTTTTTTATATAGTATACACTTTGCTTTGGTATAATACTTATCAGTCCGGCAAGCATCACATCACGGACGGTGGACTGTTGGGTTTAGCGGGTGTTTTTACAGCTATTGTTTTCATTATAATTTGCTTAATTAACGCTTTTAACACTAAAAGTTATAGGTTTTACTTTTGGCTAATTTTTTTCATTATTATTCCGATACCTATCGTGTCATACTTCAGCCAATATTAAATTCCCTATTAAAATCATTGCGGTGATTAAGTGACAAAATTTTGGGGTAGTGTTTGTCGTTTTTCTGTCTGAAAATTGTCTGAATCAGAATTCCAGGAATTTAAAAATGAACAGAATTCTGAAAATTCAATAATTCTGAAAATTCTGATTCAGACAATTTGAGCGCGATGAGGTAAGCGAATTATTAATTTCCACCATTCCGTTAGCGCATTTCAAACTGTGCCCGTTCGTTTCTTTAGGTTGATCGTTACAACCGGACCAATAAACAAAACAGCTTTCAGCATTGTTGATAGAGTAAAATCCACCTGTGAAAAAAATTATATATGCATTACTATGTGCAATCGCCTTAGAGGCCGATGCACAAGTTGATACCGGAAAAAACAAGCTTGCAGATACCTTAAAAAAGGAAGTCCCAGCTCCGCACGAATATATTAGAAGCAAGCCGGGCACCTTCATAGTGCCAGAAATCCTGATAGGCTATGGTGCTTTATCACTAGTAGTAACCCCCATCCGCCACATTGATTATTATTTTAAGGCCCGTGTAGAAAAGATTAACCCAAATTATAATTCAAAACTCTCAGATTATCTCCAGCTGTCACCCGCCATTTTAGTATATGGGTTAAACCTTGTCGGCGATAATGGTAAAAACCGGTTTGTCGACCGCACCGCCCTGCTTGCCTTGTCGGGTGGGATTTTAACTGTTGCCGATGGCTTAAAATACGTGGTGCGCCGCCACCGGCCTTATGGTACTGATCCCCTTTCATTTCCATCGGGACATACCGGCGCTGCCTTCGTCGCGGCGGAATTTCTGGCGCAGGAATATTCTGAAAAGTCGCCATTATATGGTGTTCTGGGTTATACCGTTGCCAGTGCTACAGGCATATTGAGAGTATATGGCAGGGCGCACTGGTTTAGCGACTGCGTTGCCGGAGCAGGCTTCGGTATGCTCTCAACCAAGTTGGCCTATCTGGTTTATCCTTATCTTCGCAATAAGTTAACTCACAATGGTAAACATGGGCAAAGCACTATGATCATGCCCACGTACCAGGACGGCGTGCCGGGTTTAACATTCGCAATGAAGTTGTAAGCGAACATTTCGAGCTTGTTATTTCAAGATATAACGGGTTTTTATTACGAACTAATTTTAACTAAGACAATATTTTTTAAATTAGAAATGAAATTCATAATTTTGTGCCTAATTAACAGATTATCAACGGTCAGTTAATAGTTAAGAATTAGCAGGGTATAGCGCAAGGCCAACCCCTGCTTTTTTTGTTTAAGAACTTCCGTATAAATCCAATTATCTAATGCAGCCGCAGACTTTGATCTAAGTCGTTATTTTTTGTAATTCAGGCGATTACCGTCTCAAAATTTGTTTATTACCATATAAATTGGTTACTTAAACAAATAAATCTAAACTGATCCTTTTCATGAAGAAGCTTCTGCTGTTTATACTGCTGTTAACAGGCATAAAAGACACACCTATCCAATCCGCCCAGTTAAAATCTGACCATTTTGCGGAAAAAGAAACGCTGCCGAAGCGAGTTCCAGGGTGGCATAATCGATTAACGTATGAATAATCAACAGGAAAAGCTGCTCAGATCGAGAAATGCTGAATTGGAAAAGGAGTTAGCCCAAAAAAACCGCGACCTGAAGATCGAGGCAGCATTAGAACGGGTACGCGCCCGCACCATGGCCATGCAGCACAGCGAGGAACTCGCAGAAACAGCTTTTATTTTATTTCAGCAGTTTAAGGAACTGGGCGAAAACCCCGATCAGGCCACCATAGGTATCATCAATGAAGAGGAAGGGGTAATTGAGTATTGGGTTACTATGTATGGCAGTCAGATTAACAAGGCGTTTAAGTTTTCAATTGATGAGCCCAACGTAACACGCAAAATATATGAGGGTTGGAAGGCACAGCAAAAATCGCTGGTGATAGACCTTAGAGGGAAGGCGCTTTATGACTTTACTACTTACAGGGCCAGCAAGGGCGGAGCAGCCTTTAATCCAGATGAGAAGAGGCGGGTGATCAATGTTGCCTTTTTCTCTAAGGGGCTTATCAATGTGCAGTCGTCTGAAGCGCGGTCGGCAGAAAGTATCCGTCTATTAGAACGGTTCGCAAATGTTTTTGACGGCACCTATACCCGCTTTCTCGACCTTAAAAAGGCGGAGGCGCAGGCCCGCGAAGCACAAATCGAATTGGCACTGGAGCGTGTGCGTGCCCGAACGATGGCCATGCAAAAAAGCGGGGAGCTTAAAGATATAATCCAGGTTGTATATGAGCAATTCGTTCACTTAAATATCCCTATTGAGCATACGGGGTTTATCATCGATTATAATACAAACGATGATATGCATATCTGGCTTGCCGACAAGCATGAGGTTCCCTTCCAGGTAACAATTCCTTATTTCGATTGTGCGCATTGGAACAGTTTTAATGAAGCCAAAGAAAAGGGGAAGGATTTCTTTGCCAACCATCTGACTTTTGAAGAAAAAAATAGGTTTTATCAAGACCTTTTTAATTTGATCCCCGGGGTGACGGACGAAGCAAAGGAATATTATTTTAGTTGTCCCGGCCTTGCGATATCGACGGTATTGTTAGACAACGTTGGCCTGTATATCGAGAATTTTTCGGGTATTCCCTATACAGATGAAGAAAATAACACCCTGATGCGTTTCGGAAAGGTATTTCAACAAACCTATACCCGCTTCCTCGATCTCCAAAAGGCAGAGGCGCAGGCCCGCGAGTCGCAAATTCAACTGGCATTGGAAAGGGTACGCGCCCGTACGATGGCCATGCAGCATAGTGATGAACTGCCTGAAGCCGCCAACTTATTATTTAAGCAGGCCCAGGAATTGGGCATGCCGGCATGGAGCGCCGGCTATTGTAACTGGACGGACAATAAAAAAGCCATTACCTTTTGGATGAGCAGCGAAGGGGTATTGCAGTCGCCGTTTAGTGCGCCAACAACACAAGATCCTTCATTTATTCATATGCGCGAGGCCGCCGAACGTGGTGAAACATTTTATGTAGAAGAAGTGGGCGGAGAAGCACTGGTAAAGCATTATGAATACATGCATACCTTACCAGATGTAGGCGAGGTTTTAGATTTAATTATTGATGCAGGCCACCCGCTTCCTACCTTCCAGATATTCCACCTGGCCTATTTCGCGCAGGGATTCCTGCTGTTCATTACTTATGAGCCTGTGCCCGAAGCGCACGAGATTTTCAAACGGTTTGCTGCGGTCTTCGAACAAACCTACACCCGTTTCCTCGACCTGCAAAGAGCGGAGGAACAAGCCAAAGAATCACAAATTCAACTTGCTTTAGAGCGGGTTCGCGCGCGTACGATGGCGATGCAAAAGAGCGATGAACTCCCGGAAACATCTGCTTTACTTTTTCAGCAAGTGAAAGAATTGGGCGAGGCGGCTATTCAAAATTCTATCGCGATCGTTAATGAGGAGGCAGGATTTGTTGAGTTATCTACAACTGTTCATGGCAGCTATGTGCTACATGCGCTTCATGTGCCCATCGACGATCCATATGTGATGGCTAAAGCAGTTGCTGCCTGGAAGGCAAAACGCAAATCATTGACATTGGAGTTTAAAGGACAGGAACTGAAGGATTATAATGCACTGCGGAATAGTTTTCTGGAAACTAAAATAAATTTCCCTGAAGACCTGTGGGTCGTCCATATCAGTTTCTTTTCAAAAGGGTGGCTTTCCTTTTCTTTTGATAAAAATGTATCAAATGAAATAATTGTCGCGCAAGAAAGATTTGCTGCCGTATTTGATCAGACTTATACCCGTTTCCTCGATCTTCAAAAAGCGGAGGCCCAGTCCCGCGAGTCGCAAATTCAACTGGGTTTGGAGCGCGTGCGGGCCAAGGCGATGGCGATGCAAACATCGGAGGAATTGAATGAGCTGATAGGAACGGTATTTAGCGAATTGACCAAACTTGATTTTGTGCTTACCCGCTGCCTCATTATGATCTTTGACCCGGAATCAAAAGCCTCCCGGTGGTGGATGGCTAACTCCGAGGCCCCTGCCGAGCCAATGAATTACTTGGTGCAAAACCATAAGAACCCTGCTTATGATGCGTATTTGAAAGCCTGGAAAGAGCGAAATTTGAAATGGCGGTACACCCTAAAAGGAAAAGTCAAAAGAGACTGGGATGATTTTTTGTTTGTCGATACGGAATTGACGCAATTGCCCAAACCTGTAATAGAAGGCATGAAAGCACCAGAGCAGGTACTGCTATCGGCATCCTTTAACAATTTCGGCTGTCTCACGCTGGTCAGCCTCGAGCCTTTGTCGGAAGAGCATTCAGATATAATGCTTCGCTTTGCCAAAGTATTCGACATGAGCTACACACGTTTTAATGACCTGAAGCAGGCGGAAGCGCAGGCACGTGAAGCACAAATAGAGCTGGCGTTGGAACGCGTGCGGGCAAAAACAATGGCCATGCATACCAGTGAGCACGTCGGCGATACTATTGCCACTATGTTTGACGAGTTGGTTAAGCTTGGTATTGAAAAAACGGCCCGGTGCGGGATATCTATCATTGATGATAACCGGGAAATGGACTTATGGAGAGCATCTTACAACCCTGATGGGAAAGTTGATATGGTAATCGGCCGTATTGATATGACGATCCACCCCCTTCTGAAGGGAGTGTACCAGGCATGGAAAAACAATGAGGTAATGTTCTCTTACGAATTGACCGGTAAAGACCAGAAAGATTACTTCGGGGCACTTAACCATTCGCCGGATTACCCCGTGCAATTTGATTTTGCATCGTTGCCGGCAAAGCAAATCATCAGTGCCTTTTTTTTCCCGGAGGGATGTGTTTATGCTTTTACCCTTGAGCCATTGTCAGCAGATGCCTTGAAACTCTTCAAAAGGTTCGCCAGTGTTTTTGGGTTGACCTACCGTCGCTACCTCGACCTGCAAAAAGCCGAGGAACAGGCAAAGGAAGCACAAATTCAATTGGCTTTGGAGCGGGTAAGGGCCCGTACCATGGCCATGCAAAAAAGCGATGAACTGGCCGAAACTGCCGCAGTGCTTTTTCAGCAATTTCATGCACTGGGCGTATCTCCCGACCGGGTATTTATAGCCACTTTCAGGGAGGACTCGTCGGAAATGGAATGCTGGACAACAGACCAGGCGGGCACCCGTGTAAGTAACCGGTTTGTGGCGAGTTTGAGACAGCCGAGCTTCGCGAAAATGTATAAAGCCTGGAAATCGCAAAAGCGATCGTTTACTTTAGTACAAACCGGCAAAGAATTGAGCGATTATATCAGTTACCTTGGGGATGAGCTCGGTATACCATTCAGGAAGGACATAAAGATTGAGCAAAGGGTGCAAAACGTCGCCTTTTTCTCAAAGGGTTTGATCGGCATAACAACACCCGATGTCCAGGCGCCGGAGATGATCAGCCTGATCGAGCGCTTTGCAACGGTTTTCGATCTTACCTATACCCGTTTCAATGACCTGAAGCTGGCAGAAGAGCAAGCCCGTGAAGCCAAAATTGAAGCATCATTAGAACGGGTGCGCGGAAAGGCCATGGCGATGCGCAACAGTAAGGATCTTTCAATTACTACAAGTATGGTATTTGCCGAATTAAGGAACCTCGGCATTAACCCCATAAGGTCGGGGGTTGGGCTGATAACCAAAGAAACCCGCCGGGCAAAGATCTATTCGGACACGTCGCCCCAGACTGACACAGATCTTTCGTTGATGGGAGAAGTGATCTTATCCGGACATCCCGTATTCGAACAGCAATACCAATCATGGCTGAACCAGGAAAACTATTTTATCACCTTAGGAGGAAGTGAGCTTGCATCGTATTATAAAATTCTTTCAGCTGGCTTAAATGCTGACCTGGGTATCACAGGCAAAAATCATCGGAAAGAATATGGGTATTGGTTTATGTTCTCAGAAGGGTTTTTGTATGCATGGTCGGACAAGGGCTACACTGACGCAGAGATTAAAATTCTTGAACGTTTCAAAAACGTGATAGAGCTAACCTTCAGGCGGTACATCGAATTGCAAAAATCAGAAGCCAGCGCCCGCGATGCTGTTAGAGAGGCCTCCCTCGATCGTGTCCGTGCCGAAATAGCGTCTATGCGTTCAACTGACGACCTGGAGCGGATCACCCCTTTGATATGGAATGAACTAACCATACTGGGTATACCGTTTATTCGTTGCGGGGTCTTTATTATGGACGAACTGGAGCAGCTTATCCATACCCATTTATCAACGGCTGATGGCAAAGCATTGGCAACATTTGATTTGCAATTTGATGCGGAAGGCATTGGCCAAAATGTATTATCTGCCTGGCGCAAAAACCAAATTGCTACCATACACTGGAGCAAGGAAGAGTTTGCAGCTTATACAATGAACCTGGTGGACCAGGGAACGGTAAAGTCGCAGGAACGATATGTGACAGAGCATCCCGATACAAGCCTCGACCTGCACTTCCTGCCCTTTTTGCAGGGGATGTTATATGTAGGGAATACCGCACCATTAACGGACGATGATATTAGCCTGGTTCAATCGCTTGCCGATGCATTCTCTACTGCTTATGCCCGGTATGAGGACTTCAATAAACTGGAGGCAGCCAAACAACAGGTGGATAACACCTTAACAGAATTGAAGGCTGCGCAAACCAAGCTCATCCAGTCGGAGAAAATGGCTTCATTGGGTGAACTAACTGCAGGCATCGCCCATGAGATACAGAACCCGTTGAACTTCGTCAACAACTTCTCGGAAGTAAACCAGGAGATAATTGACGAACTGGAACAAGAACTAAGATCGGGGAATATTGACGTGGCTTTAGCCCTCGCGGCTGATATTAAACAAAACGAACAAAAAATTAATCATCATGGCAAACGGGCCGACGGCATCGTAAAAGGTATGCTTCAGCACTCGCGAAGCAGCGGCGGCGAGAAGCAGTTGACCGACATGAATACGCTTGCTGATGAATTTATGCGGCTGGCTTATCATGGCTTACGGGCAAAGGATAAAAGTTTCAACGCTGAAATGACCACCCATTTTGACCCTGACCTGCCCAAAGTAAACGCCATTCCGCAGGATATTGGGCGCGTGCTGTTGAACCTGTTTAATAATGCGTTTTATGCAGTTAATCAAAAGTCGAAAACTGCGGGTGCCGATTATAAGCCGGAAGTATCGGTTACTACGTCTGCCGAAAATGGACAGGTCATCATCAAAGTAAAAGACAACGGAACCGGCATACCCGATACTATTAAAGACAAGATCATGCAGCCATTCTTTACTACTAAACCCACCGGTGAGGGAACGGGATTAGGTTTATCTTTAACCTACGATATGGTGGTGAAGGGGCATGGGGGAACGATACAGGTTAATAGTAAAGAAGGTGAGTTTACCCAGTTTACTGTTTCATTGCCCATAAAAGAGGCTTAATTTTTTGCGTATGAAAAAGTTAATTATCCTTTCACTTTTGTTCTTCTCGCTTATGAAATCAGCAAATGCACAGGACTTTTCGGGCTTAAAAATAGATAGTTTAAAACATCTGCTATCGAAAGCGAAGAATGACACCAATAAGGTCATCATTTTAGCAATATTAAGTTCGGATTATGTTTATTCCTACCCGGACAGCGCAATTTTGTATGCAAAGCCGGGGCTGCAACTTGCGCAAAAGCTGAATTTTGTAAATGGCCAAATAAATCTTTTACAAACTCTTGAGGCGGCATACTCAACAAAGGGTAACTACCCGCAAAGCCTCCATTTGAACTTCGAAGAGCTTAACCTTGTGGAAAAACTTGGTAACCCCCTGCTTGTGGCGCGAGCCTTATTAGATATCGGCGATAGTTATTCCTATGCCGGCAATCAGAGAATGGCTATTTCCTATTATAAGCGAGCGGAGTCGAACCGTGCTTTTTCTAAGGATGGAGAAACAGTTCCCGTATTTATTGGCCAGGCTTACCTTAAATTGAATAAAGTCGATTCCGCACTAATTTATACGAATAAGGCCTATGCCTCGGATATTAAACGCAAAGAAGATCACTGGGCCGTGCCTTATATTACCTTGGGCGAGATTTATGAAAAAATGGGTGACAACACAAGTGCGATGGCTTTTTATCAACAAAGCATAAAACTATCTCAGGTAAACAATGATAAAGTTAGGGTCTATTTGGATTTAGCCAATATCTATAAAAATATCGGCAAACCCGATTCGTCAATTTATTATGCCCATAAATCTCTTAATATTAGCCTAAGGTCATCATTGCCTTTCTCTGTGGTCGATGCAGCCAAATTATTATCAACTCTTTACAGATTCCAACACAACTCTGATAGCACACTTAAATATCAGGATGTAATGCTGGCAGCAAAAGACAGTGCATTTAGCATCGAAAAAATAAGGCAAATGGAAAATTTTGCTTTTGACGAAAAAACGCGTCAACAGGCGATTATTGATAAGCATGAACAATATCGTAACAAAGTGAGAATGTTTAGCCTTATTGCTGGTGTTTTGGTTTTCCTGGTGCTGGTAATCATATTATGGCGCAATAACCGGCATAAGCAAAAGGCAAATAAGGTATTAGAAGCTACGCTGGACAATCTCAAAGCTACCCAAACCCAACTCATCCAATCGGAGAAGATGGCATCACTGGGTGAACTCACAGCTGGTATCGCGCATGAAATTCAAAACCCGCTCAACTTCGTCAATAATTTTTCTGAAGTGAGCATCGAGTTGCTCAATGAAATGGAGGCCGAACTAAAAAGAGGTGAAACAGAAGATGCTATTGATATTGCAAGCGATGTAAAACAAAATCTCGAAAAGATAAACCACCACGGCAAACGCGCCGACGCCATTGTAAAAGGCATGCTGCAACATAGCCAAAGCGGCAGCGGAACAAAAGAACCGACCGATATCAATTCACTGGCCGGGGAATGTATGCGACTCTCCTATCATGGCTTAAGAGCAAAGGATAAAAGCTTTACTGCTGAATTGGGTAGTCATTTGGATGAAACGCTTCCCAAGTTGAATGTGATACCGCAGGATATGGTGAGGGTAATGCTTAACTTGTTCAACAACGCTTTTTATGCGGTAAATCAAAAGCAGAAAACCGAAGGGTCTGACTATAAGCCAGAAGTATCGATAACCACTTCATTTGAAAATGGACAGGTAGTTATCAAAGTAAAAGATAATGGCGTTGGTATCCCGGATGCTATCAAAGACAAGATAATGCAGCCGTTTTTCACCACCAAACCTACAGGTGAAGGCACCGGATTGGGCCTATCGCTAAGCTATGATATTGTAGTAAAGGGGCATGGGGGGAGTATACAAGTTAACAGTAAAGAGGGGGAAGGATCGGAGTTTATTATTCAATTACCTAGCCATTAATCACAATTATATGAGAATCTATTTCAAAACATTATTACTGCTCTTATTGCCGGTTTTCGGATTGGCACAGGATAAAGTAGTTACAATATCACCCGCTATGTTTGATAAAGCGACTGACCAGGTATTCCTAACCACTTTGGATGGGTGGGTTTTTAAACAAGGGAACGATACAACATGGGCGAAAACAGATATTAATATCAGCGGGTGGAAAAAATTAAAGCCTGCCGGACTATCTGCAAAATATGCCGACAAAAACGGCAAAGTGGAAGGCTGGTTCAGGATAAAAATAAAGCTTGATAACGCATTGGATAAGCAGCAACTTGGTTTCAAGTGGAAGGCTTGGGCCGCAGCCGACATTTATATTAACGGGGCATTATTTACATCTTTTGGCAATACCGGCCTGAACGGCAAGTCTTTTGCAGAAAACCAGATGTTTCCAAATCGTTGGCCGCGGAGTGTTAATTTAAAAACAGGCGTCGAATATACTGTGGTCATGCATTTTGTAGATTATGTGAGTCCATTTCCGCCGCGACAGTTAAAGTCAGAGGCACCCACACTCGATTTTATAATGGGTTTATCGGGCCCGGCATGTGCTTCGCTGCTATCGGGCTATCTATCCAAAGCTTCGGTTTACAATGCTATTTGGGTAGCAGTATGCACTATCCTGAGCCTTTTATTCTGGTTATTAGCTATTCAGAACCCGGCTGAAAAAGGGCTTCGGCTGATCGCTGCCTGTTCAACTTTTTTTGCTTTGGCTACCTACGCTACCGCGCGCAGCTTAACTCCCATGTCATATATTGCCGTTTCACTTACAGGATATGCAATTAATTTACTGACTGAACTTATATTTATTTCCATACCTGTAATCCTGGCGAATATTTTTAAACGAAACATATCCCGAAAGTTTAAAGCGCTGCTAATTGCCGTCATCTTATACAGCGTAGTTAACAATTTTCTTCCTCTGGCCGGATTCTTCGTTTGGGCCGCCGCCAATCTCTTTTTAATTATTGTCTGCATATATTATATCGTGTCGTCGTGGAGAAACCTGCGCGGCGCGCAATGGTGGATTGTCGCCGGGCTGTTGTCCTCGGTGATGTTTTTTGGGTCTGATGTAGCATATACTATATCAAGTCCGGGAGAAGCCAGAATTTCTGATTTGTTCCTTTATTTATGGACTGGCTTTATACTCTCCTTCCCGGTTTCAATGCTGGGGTATGTTGCCATGCGTTTTAAGGAAATAATAAAAGAAGTGCGGCAAAATGCCGAGCAGGTGGTCCAACTATCAGAAGAGAAAAAGCAAGAGGCTTTAAACCGCCAGCAGATACTTGAGGAAGAAGTAAACAGGCAAACCGCTGAAATACGCACTACCCTGGATCATTTAAGATCCACCCAAAGCCAACTTATCCAATCCGAAAAAATGGCCTCGTTGGGCGAACTTACCGCGGGCATCGCTCACGAAATACAGAACCCGCTGAATTTCGTCAATAATTTTTCGGAAGTAAGCGCAGAGCTGACGCAGGAATTAAAAGAAGAACTTAAAAGCGGCCATACCGGGGCTGCCATCACAATAGCTGACGATCTGGAACAAAACCTCGGCAAGATACAGCATCACGGCAAGCGCGCCGATGCCATAGTAAAAAGTATGCTTCAGCACAGCCAATCGGGCAGCGGGGCAAAAGAGCCTACGAACATTAATGCTTTAGCAGACGAATATCTTCGCCTATCCTATCATGGCTTAAGGGCAAAGGATAAAAGCTTCAACGCCGAACTAACTACGCATTATGATGACAAACTACCTAAAGTAAATGCGATTCCACAAGACATTGGCCGTGTGTTACTTAACTTATTCAATAACGGTTTCTATGCCGTGAACCAAAAGCAGAAATTGCCGGGTGCGGATTATAAGCCGGAAGTTTCAGTAACTACCTCCGCTGAAAATGGCAGTATTATTATTAAAGTAAAGGACAACGGCATTGGCATCCCCGACGCGATAAAAGAAAAAATCATGCAGCCGTTTTTTACTACCAAACCTACGGGAGAGGGAACTGGCTTGGGCCTGTCCTTAACTTATGATATGGTGGTGAAAGGGCATGGGGGGAGTATTCACGTTGATAGTACCGAGGGCGAGGGATCGGAGTTTATTATTCAATTGCCTATTGATACCAATTTATGATGATGAAATTTACTTTGACTTTTCTTTTTGCCCTTGCGTGCTCTGCTGGTTTTGCCCAGGGTGATAAAAATTCAGTGCCCGAGATCATCGAAATGAAGCGACAGCTTGCACGAGCGTCAAACGATACCAGCCGCGTGCTGCAAATGGCCGACATCAGTTACAATTATGCCTATACCGACAAAGATTCATCCTTTTTATACGGCCAGATGGCATTAAAAAAAGCCGGCGCGATAAATTTTACCCGGGGCAGGGCGAATGCATTGGCCGGATTGGGAAACTGTTTTGTTCGTCAGGGCGATTATCCCAAAGCGCTCCAATATCAATTGCAGGCACTGCAGTTGAGTGAAGAAAATCATTTTGAAAGGGAAAAGGCGATAAGTATGCTGGAGTTGGGGTACACATACCAAGCCTTGTCGGACAATGCCAAATCGTTTGATTTCTATAAACGCGCGGAGAAGATATTCGAAAAGATAGCTTCTCCCGGAGATTTCGCACAAGAAAACAAAATAGGTTTGAGTAGTCAGTACATTATAGCCAATAAAAAGGATTCGGCATTGACGCTCCTCTTGAAACAGTACAATGACCCAAAAGCGCAATCTTTGCGATATGTCACATTACATTCGCTTTGCGATCTTTATATCAACTTCGGGAATTATCCGGCAGCTTTACAATCTTTTCACCGGGCGGTAGTGCTCGACCAGGTAAAAAACGACCTGTATGCTCTGGCCTGGACGTATAACAGCGGAGCCGTGCTTTTCCAAAAAACAGGGCAGGCTGATTCCTGTATTTATTACGCAAAAACAGCTTTGTTGCTGGCGCAAAAAATAAAATCGAAAGAGGTCATTTTAAACAGCAGCCTAATACTTTCCAAACAATACGAGTCCATTAACACGAATGAAGCTTTTTATTACCGGAAAATATACGATGATGTGTACCAGCAATTGTATGGCCAGGCTAAGGTATTAGAGCTACAGAATACACTGGCTACGGAACAGGAACATCAGCGGCAGATTGAAAATGCCCGGGTTGCAGAGGAGAATAAGCGCAAACAGTATTACTTTTTAGGGGGGTTAGCGATACTGGCTGTCATCGTGTTTTTGCTTTACCGAGTTAATGTTCAGCAACGGAAAGCCAAGGAAACAGTTGAAGGTAAAAACAAGGTGATTGAGCAGGCATTGAGTGATCTTAAATCAGCCCAAACCCAGTTGATCCAAACCGAAAAGATGGCGTCGCTGGGTGAATTGACAGCCGGTATCGCCCACGAGATACAGAACCCGTTGAACTTCGTAAATAATTTCTCGGAGGTAAATCAGGAAATGTTGGAGGAACTGAAAACCGAAAGCAAAAAGCCGAAAGCAGAAAGGGATGAGCAACTGGAAATTGAGCTGCTCAACGATCTGATAGAAAACGAGGGGAAAATAAACCACCATGGTCGCCGCGCTGACAGCATTGTTAAAGGGATGCTCGAACATTCGCGCAGTGTGAGCGGGCAAAAGGAGCCTACGGACATCAACCAACTGGCGGACGAATACCTGCGCCTCTCGTATCATGGCTTGCGGGCGAAGGATAAAGGTTTCAATGCGGAGCTGGTCACCCATTTTGACCCTACCCTGCCTAAAGTAAATGCCATTCCGCAGGACATCGGGCGGGTGCTGCTCAACTTATTTAATAATGCTTTTTATGCAGTGAACCAAAAGCAGAAATTGCCGGGTGCTGATTATAAGCCGGAAGTTTCAGTAACCACATCCGCTGAAAATGGCAGCATTATTATAAAAGTAAAGGACAACGGCGTTGGTATCCCCGATGCGATCAAAGAAAAGATCATGCAGCCTTTTTTTACTACTAAGCCAACGGGTGAGGGAACGGGATTAGGGTTATCTTTAACTTATGATATGGTAGTGAAGGGGCATGGGGGGAAGCTTACAGTTGATACTAAGGAAGGTGAAGGTTCCGAATTTACAATTGCATTACCGCTTAGTTGACAAATTTTATGAAAAAAGCAATACTCGTCTTCTGTTTTCTCATCCCGTTTATTGGTTTTTCAACTTCGAAAAGTGATTCGGTGTTTAATATCAATAAAATATCAGACGGCGGTGTTATCTTGAATAAGGGTTGGAAATTTCATGCGGGAGACAAAGCGGATTGGGCAAAGCTGAACGCTGATGATAGTAATTGGGATCCCATCGATCCTTCAAAAGATATTTACTTTTTGCAGCAGGTAAGGAAGGCCGGGATAGGGTGGTTTCGTTTACGGCTAAATGTTGACTCCCCCCTGTTTAACAAAACACTTGGCATGGTTGTTTACCAAACCGGCGCCTCAGACATTTACCTTAACGGCAAGCTTATTTATCATTTAGGTAATGTAGTAAAAGGGGCCGAAAATGAGTCGCTGAGGTTCTACGATCAACAATTATCACTAAAACTGGACACGAACCGCATCCAGGAAATTGCCGTGCGTTTTAGCTGCAATAAAAACGATGTTATCATTAATTACCTGACGCCTAATTATTGTTTAAAATTAGTTTTAACAAACGTCGACGACTTGCTGGGTGTTTTCATGGCCGAAACAAATAGCTATTTAATGAAAGATATTATTTTGATCTCCTTATATATCTTTTTGGGTGTAATGAGCTTTTTCCTCTATTTTTCTTACCGTATCCAGCGTGCCTATTTGATTTTTGGTTTCTACTGTTTTATCTCCATAATACAGGCCCTTCTCCGGATCCCCACTTATGCAGTAAAACCTATCAGTTTATCAATAGCGTCAACGTGTTTCCTGCTGTCGCATATTGTTTCTTTAATTGCCATTGTTTTGCTGCTTGCTGGCTTGTATAAATTATACGGTCAAAAAAAGAGCGTATTCTTTTACTTTATTATTTTTTATTCGTTAAGTACATTGCCTGCTTTTATATTTCTTTATCAGTGGAGTAATATTTATGCCGTAGCAGTTGGGCTCTTTGTTTGTATAGATGCAGCAATAATAAACGTCAGGGCCATAAACAACGGTTTTTCCAACGCATGGGTGCTCTTTACCACATTTTTGATCTTTTTCGTGATGTTTGTCAGCTTTATGCTGATTGCTGCCGGTGGGAATATAAACTTAGGTTTAAATATTGCCGCACTCTCGCTGCTTGTTATACCTTTTGGATTATCCATTTTTTTCGCCAATGAATTTGCAAGGACCGGCAGGGACCTGCAAACAAGAATTGTTGAAGTTGAAAAGCTTTCTGAAAAAACCATTGTGCAGGAACAAGAAAAACAGCAGATCTTAGCAACCCAAAATGAAACTCTGGAAAAACAGGTTGAACAACGGACCGCAGAACTTAACCACTCGCTATATAATTTAAAGGCCACCCAAACCCAGCTTATCCAGTCCGAAAAAATGGCCTCTTTAGGAGAGCTGACCGCCGGTATTGCCCACGAGATACAGAACCCACTAAACTTTGTCAATAATTTTTCGGATGTGAGCATAGAGTTGCTCGACGAAATGGAGGCTGAACTAAAAAGAGGTGAAACAGAAGATGCTATTGATATCGCAAGCGATGTTAAACAGAATTTAGAAAAGATAAGTCACCACGGTAAACGTGCCGACGCCATTGTAAAAGGCATGCTGCAACATAGTCAGTCGGGAAGCGGGGCGAAAGAACCTACTAATATTAACGCACTTGCTGACGAATATTTGCGGCTGGCTTATCACGGTTTGCGTTCAAAAGATAAAACTTTTAATTGCGACACGATTACTGATTTTGATGAAACATTGCCCCCAATAAATGTTATCCCGCAGGATATCGGTCGGGTAATGCTCAACCTGTTTAATAATGCTTTCTATGCGGTAAATCAAAAGCAGAAAACCGCAGGCGCGGATTATAAGCCTGAAGTATCGGTAACCACTTCATCCGAAAATGGACAAGTAGTAATCAAGGTAAAAGATAATGGCGTTGGGATACCAGCTGCGATCAAAGACAAGATCATGCAACCTTTCTTTACCACCAAACCTACGGGCGAGGGCACAGGATTAGGCTTATCATTAACTTACGACATGGTGGTGAAGGGGCATGGGGGAAGCATTGGTGTAGACACCAAGCAAGGTGAGTTCACAGAGTTTACTATTTCATTACCGGTATAACCTAAATAAGATTATGAAGAAGATTTTTTCAATCGCAATTATTTTCGGTGTTTGCTGCCATTTTGCGATGGCGCAAAAAAACGATGTCGACAGCTTGCAAAAGGCTTATCAAAAGAACAAGCAGGATACAACATTGGTTAAACTTCTGCTGGAAAAGGCAATTAAGGTATACCTGACCGCAAATACCGACTCGGGGATGATTGTTGTAAAACAAAGTCTTGCCCTCTCGCGAAAAATCCACTATAAAAATGGAGAAGTAAGGTCGCTGTCTGCAATTGCTACATTTCTTAACCGCAGCGGGGACTTGCCCGGTGCGTTGCGACAAACGTTCGAGGTGCTTCCCCAGGCTATCGCGATAAAGGATGACAGGGTGATTGCACAATGCTACAATACACTCGGGCTTACCTATAATATACTGAAAGATTTTAAAAAATCTTTGGAAAATTATAGAAAGGCATTGGCCATAACAGAAAAGGCACATTTGTATGACCTTTCAATTGTAGAAAGCAACAATATAAGCCGGGCGTACCTTGATAATGACAAACTGGACTCGGCATTTTTTTACACGCAAAAGGCGTATGCCTTGTCCCTGAAATATAACTATCTAACCAACATTGGGTACCTGATCCGGAATCTTGGTATTATTCAATTTAAAAAGGGACATTACACTAAAGCAATTGATTTTTATAACAAAAGTATTCAAAATATCCCGGGCCACAATAACCACTATTTATTAAGCGAGGACTACAGAAGAATGGCCGAGGCTTACCAGCTAATGAACAAAGTTGACTCGTGTACCGACTTTGCAAAAAAAGCTTTTGAAGAAGCAAAACTGGACAGAAACCCGGAATTGATCTTAAAGGCCACCTCGTTATTAACGAACGAATTTAAATCGCAGAATAATTATAAAGAGGCTTATAACTATCAGCAATTGATGCTGAAAGCACAAGATAGTTTATTCAGTCAGCAAAAAACACTGCAGGTGCAAAACCTGACCTTTAACGAGGAACAGCGCAAGCGTGAGTTGGAAGCAGCACAGATAGCTTATCAAAACAAAGTGCGTATGTATACGCTGGTTGCGATGTTGGTTGCATTTGTACTGATCGCGTCCATTCTTTTATTCGCCAACCAAAAAAGAAAAAAGGCAAATAGTTTATTGCGGCAGCGGAATGCACAAATAGAGACTCAGCACAAGGCGCTCGAAAATACTTTGGCCGAACTCAAAACCACCCAAACCCAGCTTATCCAGTCCGAAAAAATGGCATCATTGGGTGAACTTACAGCGGGGATTGCCCACGAAATACAAAACCCGCTGAATTTTGTCAACAATTTTGCAGAAGTAAATGCAGAACTAACACAGGAACTAAAGGAGGAATTAAGAAATGGTAATACTGAGGAGGCGATAGCCATTGCCGATAACCTGGAACAAAATATGGGCAAAATACAGCATCATGGCAAGCGCGCTGATTTTATAGTTAAAGGGATGCTGCAGCATTCGCGCACCAGAACGGGCGAGAAGCAGCCAACTAATATCAATGTACTTGCCGAAGAATTTTTAAAGCTTTCTTACCAGGGACTGAGGGCCAAAGACAAATCATTCAACGCCGAACTGATTACTCATTTTGACCCTGCCCTGCCCAAAATAAATGTGGTACAGCAGGATATTGGCAGGGTATTGTTAAACCTATTTAATAATGCTTTTTACGCCACAAACCAAAAGCAGAAAACCGCAGGCGCAGATTATAAGCCTGAAATATCGGTAACTACTTCCGTCGAAAATAGACAGATTATCATTAAAGTGAAAGACAACGGCACCGGCATGCCGGATGCCATCAAAGAAAAGATCATGCAGCCATTTTTCACTACAAAACCTAGTGGTGAAGGGACTGGGTTAGGCTTGTCGCTTAGTTATGATATGGTGGTGAAGGGGCATGGGGGAAGTATTGATGTGGATACCAAAGATGGTGAGTTTACAGAGTTTATTATTTCATTACCTATTAAAGCCGGTTCATGATGAGGGTTTTCTTATTGTCAACATTATTTGCTTTGGTTTCCGGGATGGCTATCGCTCAAAACAAAGCGATCGACAGCCTGAAACACGAATTAGCCATTGCTAAACAGGATACCAATCGTGTGCTGATTATGCGGCCTTTATCGTTTTGGTTTGGTGCAGTTAACAGGGATTCATCGCTTTATTATGCGACAAAAGGACTGGAGCTGGCACAAAAGATCAATTTTCCCAGAGGAGAGGCAGGGCTATTTCAAAGACTTGGTGAGATCTATTGGACCTCAGGTGATTATCCAAAATCTTTACAGGAATCGTTCAAAGGATTACAAATTGCGCGGGATCATGACTTGATAAGTGACGAAGTAACGTGTTTGAACAATATTGGCCGCGTTTACCTGGATCTGATGGACAATAAAAAATCGATATATTATTTTAAACAGGCGCTTAAAGTCAACGGCGTAAATGACCAGGAGGGTTGGGCAGTGCTAGTGGAAACCAACATAGCAAGGGCCTATCAGCAGAATAACCAATTGGATTCTGCCCTATACTATGCGGGGAAAAAGCATAAACATTCGTTCGCAGAATCGGTTAGCTCCCATTATGCCTATACACAAATAGGAAGCATTCAGTTTGATGCAGGAAATCATCGTGATGCATTTGAAAATCTTTATAAAAGTGTAGAAATCAATAAAAAATATGACGACCGCCGTTTACTTTCATTTGCTTACGGTGAACTGGCGCGTTTTTTCAAACAAACCAATCAACCCGACTCTTCTGTTTATTACGCTAAGAAAAGTCTTTTTGAAGCGCAGGCTGTAGGCGTAAAGCCAGGTATTTTATTTGCCAGCAATATGCTGGCTGCACATTATGAATCGGTGGACCTGAAACAGGCTTTATATTACCATAAAATAGCCGAAAAGGTAAATGATGAGCTTTTTGGCGCAAAAAGAACTTTGGGCCTCCAGAAAATACTTGCTGACGAACAGGAACGACAACAGACAATAGACGAGGAACAAACAGCTAGCCAAAACCGGTTAAAACAATCGGCCTTGCTGGCGGGCCTTGGTATAATGTCTTTGTTTGGGTTTGTTATTTACCGCAATAACAGGCAAAAACAAAAAGCAAATAAAATATTAGAAGTCACACTTTTCAATCTCAAGTCTACCCAAAACCAATTGATCCAGTCCGAAAAAATGGCTTCATTGGGTGAATTGACTGCCGGAATAGCGCATGAAATACAGAACCCGCTGAATTTCGTCAATAATTTTTCTGATTTAAACCAGGAAATGTTGGGCGAGTTAGAAGAGGAATTAAGTAAAGGGGATGTAAACGAAGCCAAAGCTATTGCAGCGAACATAAGGCAAAATGAACAAAAAATAAACCACCACGGCAAACGCGCCGATGCGATAGTAAAAGGGATGCTGCAACACA
>JANYAB010000006.1 GCA_025355225.1 Bacteroidota bacterium | reverse complement strand
CCTTCATACCACCAGCCTTCAGGCTGGCGGGCATCTACTTTGACCAATATTACATTTTTGCCTTCATTGCCATATCTCAGATAATCAGTTAAATCGTAATTTGAAGGCGTGTAACCGCTTTGATGATTGCCCAGGAGATGCCCATTTACCCAAACAGTACTGTTCCTAAAGATACCGTCAAATTCAACGGATATTTTTCTGCCTGTATCGCTGGCCGGTATAACGAATTCCTTCCTGTAAAAGCCTATGCCCTTTGGTAAATAACCACTCACAGCTGGTTGGCTGCCCAGCGAATTGTCATGCACAAATATTCCCTCTACCGACCAATCATGTGGGAGGTCGACTTCTTTCCAGTCTTTGGGGTAAAATACTGCTGCACTTTTCGGATCAGTGTAGTCTAAAACTGTATCTTTTGTATAAATGGTGCGGACGTTAATGTCTGATAAACCACCTTGCTGGCCGGCCTTAACCTGCCGCTTTATTGCTATGTCGCCTTTATGAAATTGCCAGCTAAAATCAAAGCAATCTTTCGTTCTTTGAGGATGAGCTATTTGTGGCGTGTTTAGCGCTATTCCTTTTATTGCTATCAGCAACAAAATAAAACAGGTGGAGCAATACCTTATTAATCTTTTAAACATTTAACTTATATAAGTTCTTGTTACCAATTCGGTGCAACTTAGGTGTTTATTGTAATATCATTCAAAAGGCTATCAGTTAATTTCGACAAGTTCAGGCTCTTCCGGCGGCAGTGTAAAGCTATCGGCAAAATTTTTGCCTGTCAGGATTCCTTTAAAGGCACCTTTCAAATGGATTTCAACCGCATTCTTGCCGATATTCAGATACAGAATATGTTTCGCGTCGATCTGACGGGCCATAACACCAGCAGGTACTTCAGGCCCTTTTCTGATGGCAAGGGTTTTAACCAGATCGTCGATAACGGGGTCTAATAAAGCCTTGTCTGCGGGCAGCCCGATATAAATGGCGGAGCCTTTCCCGAATTTATTCATGGTAATGATCGGATAATCTTTATCGAGACTGGTGATATGTCCCAATACTGTCGCCCCACGGGCTTCGATCAGGTCGAAGCGTGGTGAATTCATACCGACCGGCTTTCCGTTATATTCCAACTGTAATTTGTCGCCAGCCTGGCCGGTGCGGGAAAACTCATTCATATTGGCAGTTTCTTCGTATCCACCTATCCTGATACCAAAGACATCATTCAGGTAGCCCGGCTGAGTACTGGTGAAAACCTGATTATGTTCGTCAGCCACCGCGGATGCCGTGGTCATTAAAACAGTTCCGCCATTTCGCACGAACTCCCGTATTTTTGCTGCCGATTTTTCATCCATCACTGTCATACCTGGAATAATAAGCAGCTTATATTTCAGAGAGCTTTGGCTAATATCGACCACCCGCGTGTCGATATTTCGCGGAATGAACTCGATAAAACTGCTTTCCAGCTGCGCGTCATGACGCTCTGGGAAAGCATAACTGGCTATCTTGCTTGGGAATGAAAACGCAAGGCCCACTTCCGCCTGATTGTGATAAGGGAACCCAAATTTTTCAATTTTTTTAAATTCAGTGGCGATTTGTCTGTATTCTTCATATTTACGATTCGTCGTACCATCCCAGTCCATCATTCCTTCCAGGTATTGTTCTTCACCTGCGGCCATACTCTGCCAGGTCCATCCGCAAACCATCTGGTTACCATACATCAACGAGGCATAAGCGCTTTTGCGTATAGAACCAGGAACGGCAGTCATTGTCGTGAATTCCGTACACCAAAATGGCGTCGTGTTTTCAAATTGTATTCGGGCTATACCGAAGGAGGCATCGTCCAAGCCGTAGTTTGTAAGCAGGGAATTGCCGGGGTAAAAGCCGCAGCCGCCCCGGTCCATTTTCCCGGTATAAGCTGTTTTAGCGTAATCAAAATATTTTTTATCGCTGTAATACCACATATTCGTGGTCGTTAGCTTATCTGGTGCTTGTAACTTAACCCTGTCAATAAGTTTCACCAGAAAGGCATTCACTTCATCCGAAATAAAACGGCGAAAATCCAAAAACCTTTCCGGCGGACCACCGAACTGGCCGCCGAGCGGGAGCCCTACTTCATCAAAATCGCCTATCTTTCTTGACCAGCGCTGGCCTGCCCAGGCTTTATTCAGACTATCTGTGTTTTGGTACTTTTTCCCCAGCCAAACGATAAAACGTTTTCTTACTCCTTCAGAATAGGATATCGGGCCATCGCCCGGTTCATTGTCCATGCCGTATGCCATTAACGCGGGATGATGGGCGTAATGACGGGTAAGTGAATCCGCAAAGCGTAAGGCATATTTTTGGTATACGGAATCTCCAATGTCTACCATATACCGGTGATTGGGGTATTGTACATGCCCTTCGGGATCTGTAACATTAATTTCCGGGTATTTGTGATGGAGCCATAGCGGCGCCGGACGAACGGCGACATCGAGGATCACTTTGATGCCTGCGTTATTCATCATGTCCAGCACAGTATCAAACCATTTAAAATCGAACTTACCTTCCGATGGTTCATAGCTATCCCAGGCTAAATGGCCCATCCGAACGACCTTAAATCCGGCAGCCTTCATCAACATAATATCGCTTTTTATTTTTTCCGGGTCTTTATTGTCATGCGGGTGGTAATTAGTACCCACAAAAAGTTCTTGTCCCTGTGATCCTAAACTCAACAGGAGCAGGCAACTGATCAATAGCGTGCTTTTAAGTGTTTTTGTTTTCATTTGCTATTTATTTAAACAACGTTGACCTTATAACTGCATCCAACTGTTGCTTTTTTAAAGTTTGATCAAATTAATTAAGAAAACATCATTCTCTCTTATAGGAACGACCTTTGAAAAGGTGCCAGTGGTACTGATTGTTACACTTTCCTTGAGTATAGGGCTACCATTATTTTGCTTTTTGAGCGAGTCGACCTGAGGTTTGGTCAATTGATTTGGTTTATTGAAGGACAGATAAGTTGTATAAGCATCATTTACTTTATAACCAACCTGGTAAATCTCCATTCGATATTTTCCTTTGGGTAGCCCTGACATAGCCAATTTAACTTCGCCCTTTGATTTAGCGGGCAGGTCCCGGATATAATAAGACTGATTATTTACGGAATCGGGCAAGGTATAAGTATAATCCCATAACAAGACCTGAACATCTCCCTTGTGATTTTTGCAGGCCCACGAAGAACTGTCGCGATTAGCTAATTCAGTTTCACCCAGTTTGTTTAAAAAGGAATAGGCAAAAAATGCAGGCTTTTTGATCCCTTCGATGTTCATTAAACCAAAACCACCGTGAAAAGGGGTAAATCTTGGGCCAGATTCCTCAAAGATGTCAGTGAAAGTCCAGTATGACATTGAATTAGCCGCAGTTCCGACTTGTTTTAATTTTTTAAGTATGTAGGCCGCTTCGTGGTAACTATCATGGAGGGGATCAGCGGGCGTGTATGACGAACTCCATTCAGTATAATGCAGCTCCAGTCCCGGAATGGCAGAATTTTGGATCTGCTTGCGTGAGTTTAATACATCGCCGCTTACGCTCCATTCGTTTTTATCAAGAACAGTACCCGAATTTCCGTGCTCATCCAGGAATCCTTGTTTTACACCATAAGAATGCGTACTGACAAAATCGACAGGTACAGAATTTTTATAGCAAAAATTTATCATTTCAGGCACCCATGCAGCACCGGCAGTCGCTGGACCGCCAACTTTATAAGCAGGATTGACACTTTTTATCGCTTTCGCGCTATATTGATATAATTTGAAATAATCCGCCTGCGAACCGGCCCAAAAACCATCTTTCAGGTTGGGTTCATTCCATACTTCAAAATACCATGTCTTCACTTCATCGGTCCCATACCGCTCCGTAAAATGTTGAGTTAAGTTACGGATCAAGTCTGCCCATTTTTTATAATCCTTAGGCGGTGTTACGTTGCCCCGCCACCAAAAAATTGTTTTACTTCCGCTGGCTAGCGCGCCCGGCATAAAGCCTAATTCTACGAATGGCTTCATTCCGATACTAATAATATAGTCGTACAAAGCATCAACGTACTGATAATTATATTGCGGATTGCCATTACGATCTTCGCTGTAAACCGCCATATCATCTGTGAGTAATCCATGCATCCGGATATATTTGAAACCGCATTCTTTCCTCGCAATGGCTAGCTGCTGTTGCCAGTCAGCTCTTAATCCTTCATTTGCACGGCCCGCACCTATGCAGGTATTAAACATGGTATTAAGCGTACCTTGTGTTTTGCTGAAATCCACGTTGATCATTCTCTGAGCCTTTACATTTGCCAAAAAAACAGCCTGTAAAGCCAGCAACGCTAAAATTATTTTTTTCATTTGTATATTAATCTTTAGAAGTTTATTCTGTCCAAACCAGTACACCTGCAGGTTTTAGTATTTTTTCGCCAATTAAAACCTTTGCAGCAACCGGCAGATTTACGCTGTAATTTTCTGATGAATAATTTAATGCCAAATAAAAACCATCGCGCCAGTAGACATAAATGCCGTTTGGATAGTCTTCGGTTGTAACACCAGCATCTTTATACACGCCCTGCAATAATTCTTTTTCTAGTTTAGAATCATCTGTATCTACACCAATATAAGTTACCCAACCTTTGCCGATGCGGTGTTTTACTACAGCGGCTTTCCCTTTATAAAATTGATTATCGTAAGTAGCCACTACCTCGGTTTTTTCGTCCGGCTGAAGTAAATCCGCCCAATTATTCCATGAATAGTGGTTTGAATTCATCAAGATATCACCCTTGCCATTAGATGAGAGCATATCCGTTTGCGTGATATGCGCGCCGATAAGACTTGAAATTGGGGTTGCGATCTCTCCTTCCCAAAAATGGCCCCTTCGGTCCTTGGTAGCAGTTCGGCAGGTGATTACCAGGTGGCCGCCATTTGCTACATATTCATTCCATTTTTTTACCAATGATGAATCAACCATTTCATAAGCCGGAATGATAATGAACTTATACTTTGAGAAATCAGCTGCTTCCTGGATTACATCAACAGGCGCCCCCAACGATTTTGCTAATTCGATAAATTTTACGGGGTAATTCCAGGTGTCCCATTGAAATGTTTGTTTCTGCCTGTCAATGCTCCAGTAATTCTCCAGGTTCCAAAGAACGGCTGTTGAGCGCTCCTCCAGTTTTGCAGGCATTTTAACACCCGATGTAAATTGCTTCCGCAGGCCTGAAATTTCTTTCATGAACTGCATATAGTCATCGCCTCCCTGAGATGGTGTTACCCCATCCGTTTGTATTATCCCGGAATGGTATTGTTCTGCACCATACAATATTTGACGAAAGCGGTATGAACAGGCTATTTTTCCCCCGGCAGCAAAACTGTGATAAAGCCATAATCGGACTGTGCCCGGCAAAAGCAAAGGGGTGTAGCTACCCCAATTAACAGGGCCGGGTTGAATTTCCATCACCCCCGATACGGCTCCCACTTTTTTAAAATATTCTGATGCAAACAAGATAATTTTGCTATTTCCTAACCTGAATCCAAGTTCACCAATATTATCGTTGCCACCATTAGGGTAAGCTGTATAGGCTGCAAAATCGAGTTTCTTTGTACGTCCTGGGTCTGAACCTGTACAAACGGCGGTATAATTAGTAGTTATAAATTGATCCCTGGAGATGTAATTTCGTAAAGTGCCTGCCTGAAAATCAAGGAAATCAGCCTGGGCATCCGCCGTATATCTTTTAAAATCCAGTAATGCATGGGGGTTATTTCCCCACCAGCCTACTAAATTTGTATTCGGTATAATCACCTGATCGAAATTATTGAACCATTGGCTCCAAAAGGCGGCTCCCCAGGCAGTATTTAATGCATCAATGGTTTTGTATTTATTTTTTAACCATGTTCTGAATGCTTCCTGCGACGATGGGCTATAATCCTGAACCGCACCCGGTTCATTATCTATTTGCCACCCGATCACATTTTTATTCTGCCCGTAATGCCTTGCCATTTCCGATACTATTTCTTTGACATAGCCGCAATATTTCGGATTAACAATTGAGCCTAATCCCCGTGTGCCATTCTCCGCGCGGATATAATGGCCATCCATGATAAAGGTCTCAGCATAATTTACCCTCATCCATGTGGGGGTGGTTGCTGAAGGCGTACATAAAAGTACTTTAAGCTTATACTTGGTGCAAAGGCCTACCACTCTATCAAGCCAATTGAAATCAAACTTTCCTTCCCGGGGTTCCATTTTGAACCAGGCAAATTCAGCCACGTGTACAAACTCAAAACCCATATCTGATATCTTTTTTATATCCCTTTCCCATTGGGCTTCGTTCCAATGTTCCGGATAATAATAGATGCCGGTGGTAATCATATCTTTTTCAGGAAAAAAACGATTTACTTCCTGCGATTTTACGCTCAATATCGAAATAAGTATTGTTAATATAATTAGTGGCGTAGATTTTTTCACTGCAATAAATTGTTTATTGTATTCCCAATAATTTTAAAAGCGTAAGTAGCAGAATTATAAGTATCATGTGAGCCTTCAGATCTTCGGAATAATATTCATAGGTGCGGCCACAAAGCGGCATTCTGCAAATATTGAATGCGGGTGCCGGCATTACATTCTTTTTTCCGGGCGTGGGCTTCCTCGCCTATAACTACCCCATATTTATTTGCCAATGCAGGCTTCCATGTCGCCGAAATTGCTGAACCATTTGGTAAAAACGTGGCGGAATCGGTGGTCCAGTTGGCCGAAGTCCAGTCGAAACGCTTAATTTCCTCGCGCACGCCTAATGCGCCGTCATCACATGTTAGCTCAGGAATACCTAGACGTGGCAAACCCGCTGAGGAAAATAAAGCGTTGCCATGAAGCATTTGAATTTTTTCTTCGAGTGTCATTCTTTTAAGGGTGTAATTGATGTTAAGCTGTATTGATCTTTGGTTTGTACTCTGCGCGGAAACATTTCCAAACAAAAACAGCGCATCGAGCGGAACAATAATATATTTTATACGCATTGAATGTTTTTAAATTAAATTTTGCGATTTATTGGTTATATTCTTATTATTAAGACCTGCTATTTTACTCGTACGGGCCAGCCCATAAGCATTCAATATTACCTGTGCTTTAGCCTTGCGGGCAAAACGGGCATAAACAGAGGGCAGGATAGAATATTCTTTTTTAAAAAGCTTTGAAAAATATTGAGGGGTTTCAAACCCAACTTCGCGGGCTATCTGGCTGATTCTCATCTGCGTATTTCCGAGCAGTTGAACGGCTTTCTGCAGCCGGATTGTGCGTATAAATTCAAGCGGCGATATACCGGTAAGCATTAAAAGTTTTTTATATAGCCATACCCGGCTCATTTGGGTGTCACGGCTGAGTGTTTCAACAGAAAGATTGGAGTTTGATATGTTCTGCTTGACGTACTCAACTAATTCGCCCAAGAATTTCTCATCCTCAGTTTGTATATGCACATCTTCAAAATACACCTTAGTCGGCCCCTTATAAGCCCGTTTAAATTTTCCCTGAAGCGTGTCAGGCCCTTTAAAGGCACTTCTTCTTTTCATTTCTTTATACAACATTTATTAATAAAAGACTTATAAGGTTATTAAAAAATCAAAGCACCTAATTAAATTTCAAAACCTGTAAATCAGTTAAATAACCCTAAAATTCATCCCTAATTGCCTGCCAATTTTCCTGCGCACTTAACCGCCAGCTTTTACGCCCCGGACTATTCCATTATCACCCCCTTTTGCTCGTTACCGCGGGAACTCCATTTAACGCAACCTAAGGGTGTATCCATTATGCATTTTCTTTACCAAATAAATTAAGGGTTTCCATCAACTAAAAACTATCTTTTATTACATTATGTGATGCTGCAATTGAGCTCCAGATATATTGTGAAATATTTTCTCATCTTAATTTCACAACGATTGCTTTACCGTCGTATCTAACCGTTTTGTCAATACCCGTCGTTGCCAATGAGCCTGAACCATGTTTGTCGTTGACCACAACAATATTGAAGGTACGCTGCTTTAACATACCCGGGAAATTCCCTTTCGTACCTGATATGCTTAGTTTTTTCTGTTGGTCATTCCAGGTTAATGTAAAGGTGGCATATTGGCCTTTCTCATAGTTATAATTATCATTCTCGTCCTCATAAAAGGTAAATCTGCCATCGGCTCCCGGGTAAATGCGCAGTTCAATGATCTTGTTGTTTTTTTGTGTTGCATATTCTACTTCGGGGCCCATCGGAACGATAGAACCGGCTCTTACATACAACGGCATAATATCTATTGGAGCATCAGCATTAACCTCTTTACCCCCGAGGAGCTTTTCGCCTGTCCAGAAATTATACCACAGATTTGATCCGGGCAAATAAACCCTTCTTTCCGCTTCACCTTTTCCAGTAATCGGGTTAACCAAAAATGCAGGGCCAAACATATACTGATCAGGTATTTTGTAAACATTTGTATCATTCCTGAAATCAAATGCAAGCGAGCGCATGATGGTATAATTATCCAGGGTTGTTTTTGCACCAAGCGAATAAATATAAGGCAGCAGGCGGTAACGCAATTTGTCATATTTTAAAAGGATTGACCTTGTTCCTTCGTCCCATTTTTTTGAAAATATGGCCCGCTCACCCTTGCCATGGATCCGCATAATAGGGCAAAATGCACCAAACTGGAACCAGCGGGTAAACAGCTCCCTGAATTCCGGTTTCGACCAATCGGGCACTGTCCAGTTGTAATGGTATCCGCCTATGTCAGATGTCCAATAGGGAATGCCTGATGTACAGGCATTAATACCCTGGGTCACCTGGCTTTTAAACGCTTCAAACGTGCAGGAAATATCGGATGACCAAAACGCTGCGCTATTTCGCTGCTCACCGGCAAATGATTGCCTCAGTAAAAAAAACGCTCTCTTTTTTGGAATATCCCGGCGCCACCCCTGGTATATCCCTGTGGAATGTTCCAACGAATAGGTATTAAAATAATCAATTCCTTTTCCTATCCAGAAATCACTTTTACGACGTTCATCCAATAAGGTACCATTGTCAGGTTCGCATTGGTCAACCCACCAGGCATCCCAGCCATACCTTTTAACAAGACTATCGCGGGCCATGTCCCAGTATAGTTCACGGGCCTTTGGATTGTGGGCATCATAATAGGTATCGAAAGTATGAGTTACAATGTTGTCCCAGGTAATGCTGGTTAGGCCGCCCATTTTTTTCAGGGTATCAAAATCTCTTGTTCCTTTGCCAAATACAGG